>NZ_LZKH01000097.1:0-70945 GCF_001672745.1 Mycobacterium sp. E1386 | reverse complement strand
ATGGCCAGGTGCGCCGACCCGAACACGAGCATGAACACCAGCCCGTAACTGATGACATTCCAACGCAATTCGCGGTCTTGGTTCGCCTCCACAATCAGCAACGCGGCGACGGTGATCACTGCGGCGAAGCACAGCAGCAGCAGCTCGGCGTTGCGACGGGTGGGCAGCGGAGGTGTGACCGCGACTGGCGGCTGGAGTTGTGTCGTCATGCCACCGTCCGGCAATCAATGCCCGGTTGCAGTGGAGGAGCTGGAAGCGCGGTGACCGTCTGGGAAGTGGTCGTGGGGCCCGCCGGCGACGGGGTCGCGGGGCCGGCTGTGGCGCTGGTGGGGCCGCTAGGGCCGGGGGAAGCGGTGGTCGGTGCGGTAGTGGGGGTTGGCGATGCAGCGACACTTGATTCGGGGGTGCCGCTCCCGGTGGGCGGGGAGCCCGGCGGCGACGTGGCGCGTGGCGACGGACAAGTAGGAAGCAGGTATTCCGCCAGCAACTGTCGTAACTGGGATTCGGCCTGGTCCAGGCTGCCGCCCGGGAGCCCGGTCTGAACCTGAACCTGCCCCGGCCGGCGAAGGTCACGCAGCGTCATCAGCTGGCAGTTCGGATGACCGGCTTCGTTGTAACCGATCAGGGACAGCTCATTGCGGGCGCTCAGGCACGCCACCAGGTACGGCTGCTGCAGGGGCACGCCCAACAGGGATCCCTGAATGCCGCGGACGACCGATACCTTTCCGTCGTATTCGGCGACGTAGTAATTGCGCTGGATGACCCACCATCCGATGGCCATGCCGGACAGAACGAACAACACCGCCAGTGTCGCGATGAAGAACATCCGCCGCCTGGGCCACCGCGGCCGGCTGGGCGTTTCAGGTTGCGGCGCAACACGTTTGGCGGCCTCTTCGCGGGGCCTGATCGCGGAGGCGCGGCCCGCGGAGGTGTTCGGCAACGTCATCTGGTCGTCGTCGCCGGAAACCGCGCCCGCCAGAATCGGCTGGGTTTGGCCGTAGTCGTAGTCGACGACGTCGGCGACCACCACCGTCACGTTGTCCGGGCCGCCGCCGCGCAACGCCAATTCGATGAGGCGGTAGGCGGCTTCGGCCACGTCGGGGATCTGCAGCGCCTCGAGGATGGTCTCGTCGCTCACCGGATCGCTGAGCCCGTCGGAGCACAGCAGGTATCGATCACCGGCCCGGGCCTCGCGCATGGTCAGGGTCGGCTCGACCTCGTGACCGGTCAGCGCGCGCATGATCAGAGACCGCTGCGGGTGGCTGTGTGCCTCTTCGCGGGTGATCCGGCCTTCGTCGACCAACGTCTGGACGAACGTGTCGTCCTTGGTGATCTGGGTGAGTTCACCATCACGCAACAGATACCCACGCGAGTCACCGATGTGTACCAAGCCAATCCGGTCGCCCGCGAACAGGATTGCGGTGAGCGTGGTGCCCATCCCCTCGAGCTCGGGCTCGGCCTCCACTTGCGCGGCGATGGCCGCGTTGCCGGACCGCACCGCGGCGTCGAGCTTGGCGAGCAGGTCGCCGCCGGGTTCGTCGTCGTCGAGATGGGCCAGCGCGGCGATCACCAACTGGGAGGCCACTTCACCGGCGGCGTGGCCGCCCATGCCGTCAGCCAGCGCGAGCAGCCGCGCACCCGCGTACACGGAGTCTTCGTTATTGGCGCGCACCAGGCCGCGGTCGCTGCGCGCGGCATATCGCAGAACCAGCGTCACGGGCGCAACTCGATCGCCGTTTTGCCGATCCGAATCGGCGTTCCTATTGGAACTCGTACCGCAGTGGTCACCTTTGCCCTGTCAAGGTAAGTGCCGTTGGTCGATCCTAGATCCTCGACATACCATTCCGAACCGCGCTGAGACAGTCTGGCGTGCCGCGTCGAGGCGTAGTCGTCGGTGAGCACCAGGGTCGAATCGTCGGCCCTTCCGATCAACACCGGCTGCCCGCTGAGTGTGATGCGCGCACCCGCCAACGCCCCCTCGGTCACCACCAGGTAGCGCGCGGCGGTGCGGCGTTGCCGCGAAGGCAGCAGGGTGCTGCGCAGCGCCAAGCCCCGGCGCACCATGACGGCGCCGGTGGGTGCGTAGATATCGGTCCGCAAGATCCGCAACACGGACCAGATGAATACCCACAACAACATTAAAAATCCGGCACGCGTCAGCTGCAGTACGAGTCCCTGCATCTGGCGTCCTTTCCGTACTGCGTCGTCCCCCTGGCGCCCGTGACCCCGAGCACATCGGCAACGTCACGATACTTGGACGGCGGTCGACGCGGGGCAAAGCACGGCAGCGTTGAGCCCAGCGGGTTTAGTGGATCCGGACGATGATCTCCGAGTGACCCAGACGGATCACGTCGCCGTCCGCCAACTGCCACTCCTGCACCGGCGCGTTGTTCACCGTGGTGCCGTTGGTCGAGTTCAGGTCCGAAAGGAGCGCCACCTGCCCGTCCCAGCGGATCTCGAGGTGACGCCGGGACACCCCCGTGTCGGGCAACCGGAACTGCGCGTCTTGTCCGCGGCCCACGATGTTGGAGCCCTCACGCAGCTGATAGGTCCGGCCGCTGCCGTCGTCGAGCTGGAGGGTGACCGTCGTCCCGGCCGCGCCGTAACCGCCGCCGTAGCCGCCGTAGCCCCCGGCCGGCTGCCCGTAGTCGGCGGGCTGGCCGTACTCACTCGGCTGGGCGTAGTCGGCCTGCTGGCCATAGTCGTAGTCACGTTGGGCGGGCTCGGCGTATCCGCCTTGAGCCGGGTATCCCCCGCCGGGGACGTTCTCGGCGTACTGCGTGTAATCGCCGGGGCCGTAGTCTTGCCGGCCGTATCCGCCGCCCTGCTGATAGCCCTGCTCGTAGCCGCCGCCTTGCTCGTAGCCGCCGCCCTGCTCGTAGCCGCCGCCCTGCTCGTAGCCGGCACCCTGCTCGGGATAGGCGGGCCGCTGCTCGGGCGGAGCGTAACCACCCTCTTCGGGGCGGGCCGGTGGGCGACCGTATTCGCCGTACCCGCCGTAGCCCTGCTGGCCGCCCCCGGGCGGACCGCCGGCGGGCGGGCCGTACCCGCCGCCCTGGCGGTAGCCCTGGTCGTAGCCTTGGCCGCCGTACCCACCGGGCGCAGGAGGACGCTGTTCGTACTGCGGGGGGTAACCGCCCTGCTCGGGGTAGCCGCCCTGGCCGCCCTGGTAGCCGCGCTGTTCGGGGTAGCCGCCCTGGCCGCCTTGGTAGCCGCGCTGATCGGGGTAGCCACCGCCCGGGGCTTGGTAGCCACCTTGCTCGGGGTAGCCGCCCTGCTGCTCGGGGTAGCCGCCCTGCTCGGGTTGGCGGGGTGGCGGGTAGCCCTGCTGCGGCGGATAGCCGCCCTGCTCGGGCGGATACCCACCGCGTGGATCAGGTCCCCCCTGCGGTTCCGCGCCACCCTCTTGCGGCCGCCCGTAGCGGTCGTCGTAATACTCATCGCCGGGCCGTCCCGGCCCCTGAGCCCCGCGGTAGCTCGAATCGTCAGTCATTGGTGCTACTCCTCGTTCTGCGCCGAACGCACTATTTGATTGTGGCCGGACGGGATCGTCGACCGTCGGGCGGGGCTGCACATCGGGGTTGACAGCACCACGGGCGCGGTACTGGCCGGTTCGCAGGTTCGACGACTGCTCGAACCGGACGACCACCTCACCATACGTTTGCCACCCCTGTTCATGGATGTAGTCGGCCAAGTACCTAGCGAAAGCGCCCGACGTGAGATCTGGGTCGGCGCCCACCTTCTCGAAGTCGTGCCTACCGAGGGTAATGATGTATTCGTTGGGGGCCAAAAGGCGATTGCCCTGCAGGGTCTGGACCCCGTCGCGGGCTTCGCGGCGCAGCAGGGTCTCGACCTCCTGCGGAACGATCGAGCCGCCGAACACCCGGGCGAACGCGTTGTCGACGGTCGCCTCGAGTTTGCGCTCGATCCGCGCCGCCAGCCCCCGTTGGCTACTCATGCGCCGGCGTTGGCCCGCACTTGCCACGGCCTGTCGCCGGTGCGCGGCAAACGATTCACGCCGTCAGCTCCCACTAGAGCATCGTATCGGGACAGCACGATGCGGCGGCACCGTCGAAACTCTGAGAACTGCGTCGGCCCTGTTCAGACGCGTTGTTCCCCAGCGCCCCATGGCGTCTGGGCCCGACCAGGCGGGTTGGGGAATGCGGCTATTAAAGTGGTATGGTCCATCGGTTGTTTTTCCGGGCGAGTGGCGGAATGGCAGACGCGCTGGCTTCAGGTGCCAGTGTCCTTCGGGACGTGGGGGTTCAAGTCCCCCTTCGCCCACATTTGAGCGGTTCTACGAACTGCGGTGCTAAAAGGTCACGAGCTCGAAAGAGGTCGTGACCCTTTGCGTTAGTGCGGATCAGCGGTCTCTCATGCCCGCCGCAGGCGGAGTGCTTTCGGTAGGTCGTGGGCTCAGGGCGCTCGGCCAGCGTCGGGGTGCTCGTCGCCGTCCTCATCCCAGTACGCCCACTCCGGGAGCGGTGTATTCGGCATCGTGCCGTGGGCGGAAGCCACGTAGCCCGGTTGCGTGCCGCCCACCTTCCAACGGGGATCCAATCGGTTCGCCCGCGAGCGCCGGACCGCGCGAACGACCAGAGCGACGGCGCCCCCAACGATGAAGGCGATCAACAAAACCTTGAGGGCCAGCAACAGCATCGCCATAGCCTCGGCTCCTCGGGATCGGGTGAATTGACGTCTGCAATCGCATTAGTAGCGTAATTGCCAGCTCCTGAAGGGTGGCAATGATCGTGCGGCGCGTGACGCTGCGCAGCTACGGGTGATGCGATGCAGCTGCGGTATATAAGCATTGCGGCGCTTATCGCCGAGGCCGGCGGTGATCCGTGGGCGATCAACAAGAGCTTGCAGTCCGGGAGCCCAGGGCAGATCTCGTCGCTGGCGGAGGTCTTCCACCGGGCCGGCCGATGTACCTCTGAGGCGCAGCACGCCTTCGAGCAGGCCCGCAAGCGCTTCAGCGCTGCATGGGACCGCCGGGATGGCGGTCATCCGATCAACGACTCCGCCGAAGTGCAGCGAGTGACCCAGTCGCTCGGCACGCAGTCCCTGCAGTTGCCCAAGATCGGCGTAGACCTGGAAAACATCGCCGCATCCTTGGCTGAGGCGCAGGAGTCCGCAGCGGCAGAGGTCGCGACACTCGAGGCGCAGTTGCAAACGCTCGACGGCTTAATCGGCCAGGCCGTCGAAATGGAGCAGAGCGGCCACCTCAGCACAGAGGATAAGCACACCCTCGATGCTCTTATTCGCAATTGCGAGAGGGATGCCATCGATGACACCAAAGCCGCACTCGCACAGCTGCATTCGATACGCAATGGCTACTCCGATGGCTTACGCAATGCGCTGGGCAACTTGCGAACCGACGGATACGATCCCGCTCCCCTCCGCGATGTCGACGCCGACGGTTCGCCGAAGCCCACCGAACTCCAGCTACAAGCGCTGGCCGATCTCCGTCGGATCACCGACCAAGCGGTGGTCGATCAAATCGGTAAGGTACGTGCCGCGCAGGAAGCCTTGAACAAGGCGATGGCCGACCTCTATACCCATGGCCCTGGGTCACCGGAAGGGGAGGCCGCGAGCGGGAGGCTGCCCAAGCTGAAGGCCGACCTGGCTCACGCGCTCGACGACTTGGGCAAGATCCCCGACTACAAGGACGTCGACCCCGCGTCGATAACGATCACTCCCGACGGCCGTTTTATGTTCGCCCACACGGTGGATGGGCAGCCGGTGCAGGTCTATGGACAGCTCAAGAACGGTGCGGGCGAATTCTTTGATCAGGCCATGAGCACGTCCTATACCTTCAGCGGCGGCAAGTTGACCGGCATGCGCACGCTGGATCCCGGGAAAGTAGAAGCCACCCCCGAGCCGCTGTGGAGCGCCATCACCTTGGCCGTCGGCGGGCCTGAACTCAAGGCCGGCGGGGAGGTGGCCTGGCAAGGCCTGAAAACACTTTTCAGTCGCGAAGCGCTGCAAGGCCTTTCCGCCGACAACGTCCTCCCCCGGGCACTGAGCGCGGCCGAGATGCGCGCGGCAATGGCCGAAGCGGACCTTCCCCCGCATGGCTCGCCACTACCGGATGTCAGCGGACAACCCGTGCCGGGCGTCGCCCATCCAGGACCAGCACCCGTGGTTGAGCACGCGCCGCATCCGGCTGGTGGTGACATTCCGCCCGAGCATGCTCCCGCGGGCCCGCATGTACCCGTGGCACCAGACAGCGCCCCGACGCCGACGGCACCACTCGAGCCGCCGCCGCCGCTGCCTTCCGACCACGAGTTGTTCCACGGGTACCACCCGATCGACCCAGGCCCGGAATTCAGGAACCCAGACGGGAGCCTGTTCTATCCCGATGACACGCTGCCGACCAAGCCCTACGCGGTGCCGGGCACCGTGATTCCCGACGCGCCTCTCAAACCCGGGGCGGTGCTCGGCCGTTTTGGTAGCCCGTTTGGTTCCTACTTGGCCCCTGAAGGAACACCATTTGCTGAACTGTCGCTCCCGCCCGAAAGCGCTCTCAAACCCTATTATCAATACGTAGTTAAGGACCCGACTGCCCTACCACCCGGCTACCACGTTGAACAATCCCAAGTGGCGCCTTGGTTCCATCAGCCGGGCGGCGGAATCCAATACCGAGTGATTGGACCAGATGGAAACGACGCCCCAGTGCAAGCCCTAGAGGACTCCGGATTCTTAGGAGACATACGCAACCAATGACCGACTTTTCGCGAATTTCTGCAAGCTGGATTGAATGGTCTAGCCTCGCACGCCTGCCCGACGCGGCGGTATCGACGAAATGCGATGATTGCGAAATCGCTTTCACTTCTACGGATTTCTCGGTGCACCTTCGCCACGAGGCTGACTGGTGGATCGTTGATACGGTTAATGACCGCGGACAACGTCGCAATGACACAGCCAAGCTATCTTCACTCGAACTCGCTGAAAAGTACCTGCTCTGGATTTGGTCCTCGCTTGCCCGCGGGGCCGTCGGTGCACCCCCTTTGGGACCGGAGCTCTATTCTTCTGGTTTCAGTCCAGACGTGGAAGTAACCCCTATAACTGAGGGCATCGCAGAACTGCGATCACCAAGTGGAAAAGCAATTTTGATGGAACCGTACGCGACCATTTTCAGCCACCTTATGTCCAAGTCAGTAGACGAACTCGGGCGCATGGTTGCGGCAGGACTTGCGTGAGCTGTCTTGGAATCTGGCCCAGCATGGCCCGTTGAAGGACGTAACCAATCAAGCAACGTATGCCAAGGGTGCGGCTGGACTTAATCTTGCTACGACGACTGCAACCACCGCTGAATATCCGGCGTCACGGCATCGGTGATGTCGTCGTACTCGGGATGCTTTTTGAGCACCGTTCCGATCATCGAGCACACGGGGACGATGCGCTTGCCTTCGCCCCGAGCCTCGTTGAGCGCCTCCTCGACGAGGATGGTCGCCAGGCCGCGTCCGCCATACGCCGGGTCTATTTCGGTGTGGTAGAAGACGCGCTGGTCACCGCGGTCGGCGAAGTCGGCGAGGCCGACCTGCTTGCCTTCTACGGCAATGGTGTACCGACCCTCCTCGAGGCTGACGGTCGCTTCTGCTCCGGTCTTATCGGCGGTCATAATTGCTTTCCTTTCCTTGCGGTACGGGTCGGGGACGCAGCCGAGCGGTCGGCAGCGGCGGGGCGGGCAGTCGGGTGAGCGAACCCCGGTAGCCATGGACGGTCCCGAAGCGTTCGTCGCCGTCCTCCCACTGTTCGCGGTATCCCACGATGTCGTCGTGGCTTCGCCCGACGAAGTTCCACCACATCACCAATTCTTCGGTGAACGGTGTTCCGCCGAGCAGCAGCACCCGGGCGGGCTGATCCCCCGCGTTGCTCAGCCGCAGCGACGAAGCGCCGGGACTCAGGTAGGCGAGCTCGGCAACCGACAGGGCCGTCTCTTCCACACGGACGGCGCCCAGATCGCAGAGCACACCGTGCTCGAATGCCGGGTCGACATCGACGTCCAGGTGAGCGCCGGCATCGAGATCGATCTGGGCGCCCAGCAGGGGTGTGAAGGTACGCACGGGCGACCGGCTACCGGCCAGCCCGCCGAGGAACACCCGCGCCGTCGCGCCGGCAAGCGACACCGGCTCGGGCACGTAGTGAGCGAAGTCGCGGCCGGTGTCGCGATCGGAATCGGGAAGCGCCACCCAGAGCTGGACACCGTGCAAGGCGGCCGGCGACATCACCGACACCTCGGAATGACAAATTCCGGCACCCGCGGTCATGAGGTTCAGCTCGCCCGGCCGCACAGCGGCATGCACTCCGGCGCTGTCGTTGTGCTCCACTTCCCCACTGAACAACCAACTGACCGTTTGTAGTCCGGTGTGCGGATGGGGTGGAACGTCCATGCGCGCCGACGTCGGGCCGTAATGGTCGATGAAACACCACGCACCGATCAGCGAACGGTGCCGTTGCGGAAGCGTGCGTTGCACCCGCATGGCCCGCGGGCCGCCCAGCGGAACTTCCCTGGGCGCCAGCACCTCGGTGCCCCCGCCTGGTGCGGTAGCGCAGGCGAGTTCGGCGGGTGTCGGCTCAAGGTTGCTCATGGTCCAATCGACCGTACCCAGCACTCGCTACTTGCGCGGCGGTCGGAGCACCTTCATCGCCAGCCGCATGACGGGTTCGGGCACCCGATCCTGCATGGAAAGCGCGGTGTCGGCGACGCGGGAGCGCAGCGGAGTGCCGCGACCGAAAACCCGGTTCAGCGGACCGCCGGACGGCTCGAGCACCACATGCAGTGGCGGCGTGCCGACAGCGGCACCCAGCGCGTTGGCGATTACCATCCGCTGAATCTCGCTCGTGCCCTCAAAAATGGTGTACAGCTTGGCATCCCGATACCACTTCTCCACCGGGTGATCGGTGATGTAGCCCCAGCCGCCCATGGTCTGAATGGCGCGTTCGGTGGCCTTGACAGCCACCTCGCTGGCGGCCATCTTCGACATCGAGCCCTCCCCGCGCTCGAAGGGAACGTTGTTGGCCGCCATCCACGAGGCCCGCCAGGTCAAGAGCCGTGCCGCGTCGATCTGGGTGGCCAGCTCCGCGAGCGGGAAGGCGATGCCTTGGTTGTCGATGATCGGTCCGCCGAAGGCCTCGCGCTCGGTGGCGTACGCCGTCGCGTACTCCAGCGCGGCGCGCGCGATTCCGATTGCCTGGGCGGCAACCATCGGCCGGGTCTGCTCGAACGTGCCCAATGTCGCGGAGCCCGACCGCTTTGCGCCCGCGACCACTTCGCGCGCTTTGGCGAGCTTGTGCTCTAATTTCTCCTGTCCCCCAAGCAAGTTGGCGCCCGGTACGCGGACGCCTTCGAACAGCAACTCCGCGGTGTGTGACGCACGGCAGCCCAGCTTGTCCAGCTTGCGCACGAGCTTGAGCCCCGGCGTGCCACCTGGCACCACAAACAGCGCCTGACCGCGATGACCCAGCTCCTCGTCGACCACCGCGTTGACGACGTGCACGTTGGCGATCCCGCCGTTGCCGATCCACATCTTGTGGCCGTCGATGATCCAGTCGTCACCGTCGCGGCGCGCGTGAGTGCGCAGATTCCGTACGTCGCTGCCACCCTCGGGTTCCGAGATCGCCAGCGCGGCGAGCTTGAGATCGCCTGGGGTGCCGAAGCATTCGGGCGCCCATTCCAACATCTGCTCCGGCGATGCCGCCTGTCCGATCGCCGACAGGGCCAACGCCGGCATCACGATCGCCAACCCGATCCCGGCGCAGCCCCAAAACAGCTCCTCCATGAACATCGGCAAGGAGAGCCCGGTCGGATCGCCGATCAGGTCGCGGTAGAACAAGGGGCTATAGAAGCCGCGCTGGGCCGCCTCCTCCAGGACCGGCCACGGAAACTCCTGCCGCTGGTCGTAGTGGAGCGCCACGGGGCGGATCACTTCTTCGGCGAACTGGTGGGTCCGCCGGGCCAGGTCGTGCTGCGCCGCCGTCGGGGTCAGGTCGAACGTCATGGATCGCGCCTTCGGGTCGACAGACTCGTTTGTGCCGAAGCTCTACCCCGTTGGCTGAGTCGACAAACGGCCTTACCCGCGACGGAACGTCAGGCCGCGGAACGGGGCCCCACTTGCGCGAGGGGCAGGTGCAACACCACCGCGGCCACCGGAACGGCCTCATGTTCGTGGTTGGCGAGCAGGGCCGCGTTCTCCGGCAGCTGGCGGGAGTTGATTTCGCCGGACGCGATGCGCCGGAGGACGTCGTGGGCCTGGGCCAGCTGCGCGCGCTTGCGGTACTGGCCGCCGGGAAGTTTGACGCCGGCCCACACGCCGTACTCCTCGCGGTGCGCGATGGCATGTTGGGCGCACCGACGCTGCTGCGCCAACGGGCAGCGCCGCAGGCACTGGATGCGCGCCTCGACGGCCGACCGCTCGTATGCACGGGCCTTGGCCGCGCCGTCGCCACCGTCGTCGTCGGGGTAGCCGAACCACAGTTCCGGGTTGCTAGCGCAGGGGTGTCCCATGTCGGTCTCCTTGTCGAGCTTGAAACGTAGGCAAAAGCGTATACAGACATGAGCGCCTAGCGCAAGAGAAACGTGACAAAAACGTATATACAGAGCGATACGCGACTGCCTGTGTACTATCCGGCCTATGGCCGGAGCCTGCGGTGAGCCGTGAATCGGCAGGCGCGGCGATCCGTGCTTTGCGAGAGTCGCGCGACTGGTCGCTAGCCGACCTCGCCGCCGCGACCGGTGTCAGCATCATGGGGTTGAGCTTTCTGGAGCGCGGCGCCCGTAAGCCGCACAAAAGCACAGTTCAGAAGGTTGAAAATGGTTTAGGCCTTCCGCCGGGGACCTATTCCCGGCTGTTGGTGGCGGCCGATCCGGACGCCGAACTGGCCCGGCTGATGGCCGCGCAACCGCCCGCCGCCGTCCCCGCCAGGCGTACCGGACCGGTGGTTGTGGACCGGCACAGCGACACAGAAGTGCTGGAAGGCTATGCCGAAGCCCAACTGGAAGCCCTCAAATCCGTCATCGATCGCTTGCCTGCGACAACATCAAACGAATATGAGACGTATATTCTGTCTGTGATCGCTCAGTGCGTGAAGGCAGAGATGCTGGCCGCCGGCTCCTGGCGGGTCGCCGTGAATGCGGGCGCGGACTCGACGGACCGGCTGATGACGCACCTCCAAGCCCTCGAGGCGACGCGCATGGCCCTGCTGAAACGAATGCCGACCAGCTTGAGCGCCCGCTTCGACGGGGCATGCGCACAGTCATCCCTGCCCGAGACGGTCATCGCCGCATTGGTCGGTGTCGACGTCGAGGAAATCTGGGACATCCGCAACCGAGGGGTGATCCCGCCGGGGGCACTCCCCCGCGTGCGTGCCTTCACCGACGCCGTGGAGTCGGGAGGCCAGCTGGGCGAGGGGGCGACGTGACCCAGAGCGAGATCGAGGTGCTGAGCCGTGCTCATGACATGTTCGCCGGCGGTGGCCGCCCGTCGCCGGTGGACGCGGGCACCGGGCATTACCACAACCTGCTGCAGAGGGCGGCCGGGCTGAACGACGTTGTGGCGCGCGGCCGATATCGGCTCGCGGTCGACCACAGCCGGCAACGGCTCGCGGCCGCCGCCGCCACGGACGCCGCAGCGGCGGGCGTCATCGCCCGAGCCCACCGCGATCGGGCCGAGGCTCACGATCTGACGAGGGGCATCCTTGACGCAGCCCGCGCCGACGCCGGGGAGGTTCCGGCGACACCCATGGCGCAACGCGAGGCGATGCGTCGCCGGGCGGCGCGACTGCGGGCCCAACGCGCGCATGTCCTCTCGGCCCGCTTCAGGGCGCGCCGGCGCCTCGTCGAACTGCGGGCACTGCGGTACCAACTCCTGCGACACCGCCCCGCCGGATTGAACGGGCGTGCCGCCCTCGCGGTGCGCGCCGCATTGTCGCGCCTGGGCCGGCCTTACGTGTGGGGCGCGACGGGCCCCGACCAGTTCGATTGTTCGGGGCTCGTCCAGTGGAGCTACGCACAAGCGGGAATTCACTTGGACCGCACCACTTATCAGCAGATCAACGACGGGATCCCGGTGTCCCGTTCGCAAGTCCGGCCGGGTGACCTCGTCTTCCCGCACGCCGGCCACGTCCAGCTGGCCATCGGCAACAATCTGGTAGTCGAGGCGCCCTACTCGGGCGCCTCGGTGCGGATCAGCCCGTTAGGCCCCAACGTTGCGATTCGCCGACCACTATGACAAACAAGGTGAGCCGATGACGGAACAAGCAGGACCTTCAGTGGCCGCCATGCAGGCGCGGCAGGCTGCTCTGGCTGGCCAGCATGGCACGGCGGCCGACGCCGACCGCGTGCTGGCAGAGGTGCTCACCAGCGCGCATGCTGCGATGCGAGAGGGCGCCAGGCGTCTGGATGCCATCGCCGAGCAGATCGACCACGCCACCGTGCACCAAGCGAACCTCGCGCTCGATACGCCCATGGGCGCCCGCGAGTTTCAGAGTTTTTTGCTGGTCAAACATCGCGAGATCACTGCGGTCGTCGAGGGGGCGCGTGAACTGAGCCGAGCGAAAAAGGCTGTGCTGGAAAGCCTCCGGGACCGGTACGCCGCGGGCAACGCCTAGCATTGGCGGCGATTTCGGTGTCATCCACAACGGCCCCGCATAGTGAATTGTTGGCGGGGAAAGGCATGGGTACTGTCGCCGGGCATGGAGGGGTCGCAACGCATTCCGCGAGGACTTGCGTAGCTGATGTCGGCGCACGAGGAGTTGCTTGCGGCGGTGCAATATGTCCGAGACCGTACCGGTGACCCGAACGCGTGGCTGGCGGGTCTGTCCAAAGGTGAGCTGGCCGCGGTGATCACCCCGA
Organism: Mycobacterium sp. E1386; assembly: GCF_001672745.1. Classification (NCBI taxonomy): domain Bacteria; kingdom Bacillati; phylum Actinomycetota; class Actinomycetes; order Mycobacteriales; family Mycobacteriaceae; genus Mycobacterium; species Mycobacterium sp. E1386. The sequence continues at coordinate 58,089 of NZ_LZKH01000097.1, read as the reverse complement.
CGACGCGCCCGGAACAGCTGCGGGCGATCGCGGGCAAGATCCGCCAACAAGATACGGCTGCACCGGACCGGGAGGCGGGCGAGGCGGCGGAAGCCATCGCGCACGCCGAAGTTGCTCTGTCACACCAGAATTCGGCGAGCTCTCAGCTGGACATGCAGGTCATCACGGCGATCTTGAACGCCCACCTCAACGCCGTCGAAGGCAGCCAAGCGCTGACCAAGCTGCAGCAAGACACCGAAGCCGCGGTGCGTACGCGATCGGACCTGGACACTCCGGCCGGAGCGCGCGACTTCCAGCGATTCCTCATCGGCAAGCTCAGAGACATTCGTGCGGTGGTCCTCAACGCCAGCCTCGACGACACATCGAAGTCGGCGCTGATGGCCGCTTGGACATCGCTATACGACGCCTCCAAGGACCAACCGAGCGGTCCCGACGAACGGCCGTCGGCCCAGACGGTCGACGCCGACGCCGCTACGACAGAGGACCCCGGCTGGGACCCGCTGCTGGATTCGTTGTTCGCCGACGATCCGGGCGCCGCGGCGGACGATCTGTCGGGAGGCGCTGCGCCGGACGTAGCGACCGCTCCGGCGCCGCCCATGGCTCCAGTGCTGCCGCCGATGCCGAACTTCGGCTCGGGACTGCCGAGCTTCGGCGCGACGCCGGCCGGGCTGCCACTTCCCAACCTGCAGGGCGACAACGCCACGGAGCCGGAGTTGCAGGGCCTCGACGACGAGGGCGTGCCGGATTCCGAGGACCATGCGGATCCCAAGACCGACGGTTCGTCAGATCAGCCAGGCGACACCAACCAGGACGCTGCGACGGTCGAGGACGAATCCCCACCGGCGGGCCCCACCACGGTGACTTTGCCCGATGGTGAAACGGTGACGGCGGCCAGCCCTCAGCTGGCCGCGGCAATCAAAGCCGCGATTGGCGGAGCTGCGATACCAGATGCCTTCCAACAGCAGGGAATAACGATCCCACCGCCGGGCACCGCGGTCACCCACCCGATCGACCCCGCGCACGTCACTCCGGCCGATATCGGAATGTTCATCGACCGGCACGCGCTCGCCCTCGGCCCCGGAAAAGCCCTTCTCGATGGCCAAATTCAAGACATCGCCACCGTGAGCGGCCCGAGCTTTCTAGGCTGGGAACATCCGCCGGGCGCGGCTGCGACCGCGCCGGCGAAGCCCGACACACCGACACCCACGCGGCCGGCGACCTCGTCGACCACCTGACAATAGTGACCTCGCCGGTCTGGCCGGCGCCGTGAACAGGAGACAGCGGATGGCAGATTCGATCCATGTGGTCCCCGCGCACTTGCGTCAAGCCGCTGCGCGGCACCAGGAAACCTCCGACTACTTGCGCACAGTCCCGTCGTCGCACGAGGCGATCCAGGAAAGCCTGGATTCGCTGGGACCGATCTTCGGTGAACTTCGCGACGCCGGCCGGGAACTGCTTGAGCTCAGACGACAGTGCTACGAGCAGCAAGCGGCGGACCACGCCGACCTGGCGGACAAGTTAGCGGCCTCGGCGATGATGTGGGAACAGCACGAGCAGGATGCGGCGCGCAGCCTCGGCGGCATCGCTGACCGCGGTCGATGACGGACGCGAATCCCGCTTTTGACACCGTTCACCCGAGTGGGCACATCCTCGTCCGCTCCTGCCGCGGCGGGTACATGCACAGCGTTGCGCTGAGCGAGGAGGCGATGGAGACCGACGCCGAGACGCTGGCACGAGGCATTTTGCTGACCGCCGACGTCTCGTGCCTGAAGGCATTGCTCGAGATTCGCGACGAGATCGTGGCGGCCGGACACACCCCCTCGGCCGAGGTACCGACCCCGCGAGACCTCGATGCGGCGATCGAGAAGCTACTGGCGCACAAACTGCGCCGTCGCCACAGCGCGATCTAGACGGTCTACAACAGCCAGGTTTTGGCCGCCTCGGGGTCTGGAGCGATGTCGGTGGGCGGCTCTACGGGGTTGGGGCCGAACAACTCTCGTGCGCGGGCGAGTAAGGCCCGCACCTCATCGAGTTGCTGCTGCAGGGCAGATTCAGCCATATCTGCACGGTACCCAGGCCGTCAAAGCTGCACAATTCACTGACCGAATAAGCCATCCCTCGGATGCCGGTACGCTGAGCCGGTGGCGATCTTCGGTCGGATGACGGCGCGTCAGCGCCTCCGGAGAGCTACCCGGGAATCACTGGCGATGCCGGCCTTCAGCTCTCCCATCGATTGCACCCCGTGGGTGATCGGTGGGCTTTGGCCTGCCGAGTTGTCAACGATCACCGCCGAAAATGCCCCGCTTGCAGACTATCTGAAGACGGACCTGCAACGGATTGCCGACAGCGCCAACGAGCAGTTGAAAATGATCAAGCGGGCGGGTTTGGCCGATCTCGCGCGTCAGGCGCAGGAGGCCCGGGTCATCGACGAGGCGCGTGCCCGCGCCGCGCGCCGAGTCGAATCGACGGTTCGTCAGCTGCAGGCGGCGAAGTCCGGGGTGATCGCCGGACATCCCCGCCCGCAGGCCAGCGAACCGCAGTCATCGGACATGGACCAGACCCAGGTCATCCCTGCCGTCCCGAACCCGCGGCCTTCCGAAGCGCCCACCAGGGACGTGCGCCGGCCGCGCTGGCGGGTCGCCGACAAACCGGCCCCTTCGGTGCCGCAAGGCGTGGACGAGGCCGAGGCACCTGTTGATGACACCGTCAGCGAAGAGAACGCCCTCGCGCCGGATATGGAGGAGACGCAAGTCATTCCCGCTCTCACGGAGCTGGAGCCGACGGTCGACGCGCCGGTCGATAATGCCGAGCCCGATTGGGAGGAGGCCGCCAACGGTCGCCACCACTTGGAGCTGGAGGAGCCGGCAACCCACCAGGATCAGCCCGAATGGGGATCCCAGATCGAAGCCGAGGAGGTTGCTGCCCCGCTGTCCTCGATGGAGGAGACGCAGGTCATCCCCGCCATCGCCGAGGCCGAAGCCGTGGTTGACGTGCCGGATCGCCAACACGTCACCGAGGACGAGACCCCGCTGTCCTCGATGGAGGAGACGCAGGTCATCCCCGCCATCACCGAGGCCGCACCCGCGGTTGACGAACCCGTCGCGAACGGTCGCCACCACGCCGTGCCCGAACAGCAGGCACCGGCCCAGGACGAGGCGCTACCGCCAGCACCCGTCGAGGAGCCGGTCGCCTCGATGGAGGCGACGCAGATCATCCCCGTGATCACCGAGCCCGAGCCCGTGGTCGACCAACCGGCCGAACCTTCCGAGCCCGCCGTCCAGCCTCACAGGGAAAAGGCCACCACCGCAACGAGTTTCGACATCGACCGGCTGAATCGGCTGCTCGAATTCGTGGTCCGCCAAGAGTCGCGGCTCAACTGGGCGGTCGGCGATCTTTTGGATGGCACGACCGTCCTGGTCACCGACCTCGCGCACGGCTGGATACCGGCAGGTATCAACCTGCCGGCCGGCGTGCGGTTGTTGGAGCCCGAGCGACGTACCGGCAGGGTGTCCGACTTGATCGGCGACGCGGCCCGCGTCGTGACCTACGCTCCTGGTGATTCGCTGCGCCGCTCGCCCGATTTCGCCGCCACGAAATCGTCGCTGGAACCGCGCGAGCTGCCGGCCATCGAGGATCTGGCCAGGGTGCTGAGCGAAACCACGCGCCGCTTCGACGGACTCCCCCGCATCGTGCAGAGGCTGGCGGACGCGGCCGCCGCGGACGCGGTTGTCATCGACCAAGAGGTCGACGTGCTGCGCGTGCACCTCGATACGGCGCGCTACCAGCTTTTGGTCCAGTCCCCGACCGTGAACCCGGCCCTCCTGCTCAAGTGTCTGTTGATGGCCGCCACCGAAGGCATCGCGAGCGGAGACACGGTATCGGCCAACTATCACCTCGCCTGGTACCAGAAACTCGCCACTCAGCCGCCGGGCCCGTAGCCGCCACGGGTGCGCCGGTCACCCGCGAGTTTGAATTGACGCTGGTTGGAGGGGGCGACGATACTGTGATCGTGTCGGATTCGGGCGGTCGCGCGAATCTCAGCGACAAGGACCTCGTCGAATCAGTTCTCCGCGAACTCAGCGAGGCGGCCGACAAATGGGAAGCCTTGGTGGCAGAGGCCGAGGCCGTCACCTACAGCGTCGACCTCGGTGACATTTATGCCGTGGCGAATGCCGACGGCCGATTGCTCAAGCTGACTCTGCACCCCGGCGTGATGACCGGATACGCGCACGGCGAGCTCGCCGACAGGCTGAACCTCGCGATCTCAGCGCTGCGCGAAGAGGCCGAAGCCGAGAACCGGGCAACTTACGGCGGGCCGCTGCATTAACCCCGCGCTCATCGACCGGCGCTTGGGTCGGATGGGCGCCGGCTCTCTTCGCGCGTGCGCGCTCATCGGCCGGCGCCGGGAGGGCCCGCGAAAGCTTGTGCAATCTCCAGCCAGCGCTGCGCGTCGGGCCCATCGGCGGTGATGTCGAGGGCGCTGAGCGGACGCCGCTGAGTGACCAGAAAGCAGAAGTCTTCGGCGGAACCGGTGACCCGTTGCGAGGCGTCCGGCGATCCCCAGCTCCAGGTGTCGCCGCCGGGTCCGCGCAGCTCGACCAGGAACGGCTCGGCCGGAGCGGGGAGATTGTTGACGGCGAAGGCGTAGTCGCGCGTGCGCACCCCCAAGTGGGCGATGGAGCGCAGCCGGTCGGTGGCCGCCCGTTTGATACCCAGCGCGTCGGCGACGTCCAACCCATGCGCCCAGGTCTCCATCAACCGCGCGGTGGCCATCGACGCCGCACTCATCGGTGGCCCGAACCAGGGGAGCTTGCGTCCGGCAGGAACCATCAGCAGCTCTTCGTGCAGACGCGCACGGGTCGAGCGCCAGTCGGCGAGCAGCTCGGCCGGCGCCAGAGCTGCCAATTCTTCGGCACCTGCGTCGACGAAGCCTGTCGGGTCGGCGGCGGCGGCCTTGAGCTCGTCGGCGAACCCGGCCTCGTCGGTGACCGAGGTGAGCGCGACGCGGTCGGTCCACAACAGGTGCGCGATCTGATGCGCGATGGTCCAACCCGGCGCGGGCGTCGCTTCGGCCCAGCGTTCGGCTGGCAGCGGCGCGACCAGTGCGTCAAGCTCGTCGCTTTCGGCACGTAGGTCGGCCACAATCTGTTCCGGACCCGCCATCATTGCCTCCGATCGTCGCTCGCCCCTGCCGGGTAGCGATTATTCGCCTGTTCGCCGCGCCGGCCCAAAACGCCGTGCATCGCCAGGCCGGCCAGGTAGAGCCCGGAAGCGACCAGCACGAATACTGGCGCATGCCCATCCGCGGGAATCAACGCCGCCGCCGCCGTGATCGCGGCGATGAAAGCCACCCAGAACAGCGCGTCTTGGACGGCGAACACGTGCCCGCGAAGGGCGTCGTCGACGTCCATCTGCATTGCCGAGTCGGCACACAGCTTGACCATCTGGCCGGTCACACCGAGGAAGAAGCCGCACCCCACCATGATCGGTAGCAGCAAGCCCGCGCCCGCGACCTCGATGATCGCCGAGGCCGCGAGCGCGCCGTTGACCGTGGCGTAGCGGCCCCAGCGACGAACCGCCGGCGGGGTCAGCACGTTGGCCAGAAAAGCGCCCAAGCCGGTGGCACCGAAAAACACCAGCGCGGTACCCAGTCCCCCGACCGCGGGGTCGGTCAGGTGGTGCACCAGCAGCAAGACCAGCAGCGAGTTGATGCCGATCACCATTCGGTGCGCGGCCAGGCCAGACAGCGTGGCGGCGACCGTCGGTCGCTGTGCGACCGTACGCGCACCGTGCAGCCAGCCGGTGACCACGGCATAGAGGACCGGTCCGTGGATCGCCCGCTTGGTGTCGTCCGGGCCCAGCACGCGGGACCCGAACCGTAGCGACAGAAACAAGGCGATCGACACGGGGACCGCGGTGAGGAAGATGATCGCCGAGGCGCCCTTGTCGCCCGCACCGACCAGGAACCGCGGAACCAGCATGAAGTTGGCACCGATGAAGGCGGCGACGGCCCCGGACGCGTTGGCCAAGGCGTTCATGGTCACGACCTGTTCGCGGGGCACGACGTGCGGCAGCGACGCCGACAGTCCGGACGCGACGAACCGGGCCAAGCCGTTGGCTAAGAGCGCGCCCAACAACAGCGGCAGGTCGCCGGCTTTGACGGCGAGGATCGTGCCGATGGCGGCGATCAGGATGAGGCGGCCGACGTTGGCGCCGACGAGCACCAGCCGCCGGTCCCAACGGTCCATCAGCGCGCCGGCGAACGGCCCCAGCAGCGAGTACGGCAGGAAGAGCACGGTGAACGCCCGTGCGATGGCCATCGGATCGGCGGCACGGTCCGGATTGAACAGCAACGCTCCGGCCAGACCGGCCTGGAACAGGCCGTCACCGAATTGACTCGCCATGCGCACCTGCAGCAGCCGCCAGAAGTCTGGCAAACCCCGCACCGACCGCCAGATTTCGACGGGTGCGCTTGAGTGCATCCGGGATTGGATCACGAAACCGACTTCCAAAGTTGGGGCTAGCAAGCTCGTCACCGTCCGAGCCGACGTACCAACAGTACAAATCTTCGCGCCCCGCGCTCGATTCCCCCGGGCGGCAGGCGCCGGATGCGATGATGGTTGGGTGCCGCCGCCCGAGGACCCAGAGGACTATGTCGCGCCGGCCGCGCAGCGGGTGCGCGCGGGGACGTTGCTGCTTGCCAACACCGATCTGTTCGAGCCGACTTTTCGGCGCAGCGTGATCTACATCGTCGAACACAACGACGGAGGCACGCTGGGGGTCGTGCTCAACCGCGCCAGCGAGACCGCGGTGTACAACGTGCTGCCGCAGTGGACCAAACTGGCGGCCAAGCCGAAGACGATGTTCATCGGCGGTCCGGTGAAGCGGGACGCGGCGCTATGCCTGGCGGCGTTGCGGGTTGGCGCGGATCCGCAAGGGGTGGCCGGGCTGCGGCATGTGGATGGCCGGGTGGTGATGGTCGATCTCGACGCCGACCCCGACACGATCGCTCCCATGGTGGAGGGCGTCCGGATTTTCGCGGGCTACTCCGGTTGGACCATTGGGCAGCTGGAAGGTGAAATCGAACGCGACGACTGGATCGTCTTGTCCGCGTTGCCATCTGACGTTTTGGCGGGGGCGAGGTCCGACCTGTGGGCGCAGGTGCTGCGCCGCCAGCCGTTGCCCTTGTCGTTGCTTGCCACCCACCCGATAGACCTGAGCCGCAACTAGCGCCCCTGCCCCGCCCGCGGGGGTCCAGCGGGCTTCAGTGGCAAGACTGCGTGCAGCCGGCGCAGGTTCCCCCGCAGCCGGGCGCCGCCGCATCTCGCTGCAACGCGAAGCGCGCACTCTGCCATGACCCGGCGCCCACCGTTCCGAAGGCGCCCGCGACACAGACGATCAACACCACGAGTGCGGTGTGCGGGGAGGCTGCCAGCGCCACCACACCGCCCGCGGCCAGCATGATCGCCGCCGCCAGTTGCGCCGGGGCCATGGACCGCAGCGCGAGCGAGGTCGGGTCGACGTGCTGGGTGCGCGCCAACGACCAAGTTCCGAACCCGGCGGAGGCCACCGCCGCACACATGCACAGCACTCCCGCAATAAGCATGGCCTCACAATACGAGCCCGGACACCGGTCCGCTCAGTGGGCTCCAGCGGAGCCGCGGCACCGCTCAGTGCTGCAAGAACGAGAAATTGGGCAGTGGGGGGAGGCCGGGGACCAGGGCTAACAGGTTCGGCGTGGGCTGACGGCTGGGCATCGGCGCCGGGGGGAGGCCCACCGGGGGAGCCGTTGCCGATGTTTGCCGGAGCGGAGCCACGGCGGGAGCCTGAGCAACCGGAGCTGTGGCGGGCGCCTGCCCGACCGGAGCGGTGGCCGGTAGCTGGCCGACCGGAGCCGCGGCCGGAACCTGCGGAGCGGGAACCTGCGGGGCGGGAGCCTGGGCCGGGGTCAGCCCGACCGGCGAGGCCGCCGGGGTCTGGACCGGCGCCGGCGCCGGGGCCCCGGGAACGGTGATGCGGAAGCCGTTCACGATGGCGTCGGTGGCCGGTGCGTCGGCGACGGCTACCGCACGATCGGTGGTCACCGCGAGCGACACCAGGTACTTGTCGCGCCCCGAGGTGGCGATGACGTGGCGCCGCGAGGTGTTCAGCGTCATGTCGCCGTCGCGGTATGTGCCTTCGACGATCGAGGACGGGAAGCCGCCGAAATCGGCCATCGAGGCGTTGGTGGGCTGCCAGGCCAGCAGCTTCTGGCTGTCGACGTAGCCGTGGCTGATGGCCTCGCGAGGATCGAAATCGCCGACCAGCTTGTACACCACCACTTGGGCATTCGACGAGTAGATGCTGCTGCCCTGCCGGTCGGCGATCACTGCGAACGCGTCGGGCACGTTCGGGTCGGGCACCTGAGTCCAGCGGGCCGGCACCGGCAAGGTGATGTCAAGTGCCTTGAGGCCCTGGGGTTTTTGCGCCTCGAGCTTGACGCCCTTCGACTGCAGGTATTCACGGATGGTCCCGGAGGTGGCCGGAGCCGGAGTGACCGCGGGGGCCACCGGCGCGGCGGGCGCGGCCGCCGCGGGCACCGTTGCACCCGGGGCCGTCGGAGATGCGACGGGATTCTGCGCCGGCGGGGCGGCAAGGAACCGGTTGGTCGGCGCCTGCCCGGGCGCGGCTGCGACGGTCTGCGGCGCCGGGACGGCGGGAGCGGGTGATGGCGCGGGAAGTAAGGGGTCTGCCGATGCCTGGGCGCCCGTGACAACCGCCATGCCGATCAGGCCGGCGACCATACCCCCGAGGAGCGCACGGCGGGCGGGGACGATCTCAATCATCTGCCTCGGTCCTTCCAATGGCGCACTGCCAGGTCATTAGAGGCCGACTGTAACTACAGGTCAAAGGCCATGGATAGGCTCGAAATACAGCTGGGATGAACCCCTGATCGGTGCGCAACGGAACCGAGATCATCCTGTGGCCGGCGGTCGGCTCGAGGCGTCCCTTATACCCTGTTCAGGTGACCGAATCCCCGACCACCGCCGCCGAGAGCAACTCCGGTGCCGTTCAGACGGACCCCGATGCGCCGACGCATCGCTACACCGCGGCGCTGGCGGGCCGTATCGAGAGCACCTGGCAGGAGAACTGGGCGAAGCTCGGGACGTTCAACGTGCCCAACCCCGTCGGTTCGTTGGCTCCGGCGGACGGCAGCCCCGTCCCCGCCGACAAGTTGTTCGTGCAGGACATGTTTCCCTATCCCTCCGGCGAGGGACTGCACGTCGGCCATCCGCTGGGTTACATCGCCACCGACGTATACGCCCGCTATTTCCGGATGACCGGACATAACGTCCTGCACGCGTTGGGTTTCGACGCGTTCGGGCTGCCCGCCGAGCAATACGCCGTGCAAACCGGCACCCATCCGCGCACCCGGACTGAAGCCAACGTCGTGAACTTCCGGCGTCAACTGGGTCGGCTGGGCCTCGGCCACGACAGCCGGCGCAGCTTCTCGACCACCGATGTCGAGTTCTACAAGTGGACGCAGTGGATCTTCCTGCAGATCTACAACGCCTGGTTCGACACCGCGGCCCGCAAGGCCCGACCGATCTCCGAGCTGATCTCCGAATTCGACTCCGGCGCGCGGCGCCTCGACGACCAACGGGACTGGGCCACGCTGTCGGCGGGGGAGCGGGCCGACGTGATAGACGCCCACCGATTGGTCTACCGCGCCGACTCGATGGTGAACTGGTGTCCGGGCCTGGGCACGGTGTTGGCCAACGAAGAGGTCACGGCCGACGGCCGCAGCGACCGCGGCAACTTCCCGGTATTCCGGAAACGGTTGCGGCAGTGGATGATGCGTATCACCGCCTACGCCGACCGGCTCCTTGACGACCTGGAGCTGCTGGACTGGCCGGAGCCGGTCAAAACCATGCAGCGCAACTGGATCGGCCGCTCCACCGGTACCCGGGCGCTGTTCTCGGCGAGCAACGCCAGCGGCGAGACGGTCGACATCGAGGTGTTCACCACCCGGCCGGACACCATGTTCGGCGCCACCTACCTGGTGCTGGCCCCCGAGCACGACCTGGTCGACGGGCTGGTCGCCACGAGCTGGCCCGAGGGGACCGACGCCCGATGGACTTACGGCGCCGCGACGCCGGGGGAGGCCGTCGCCGCGTACCGGCGGGCGATCGCGGCGAAGTCGGACCTCGAGCGTCAGGAGAGCAGGGAGAAGACGGGCGTCTTTCTGGGGAGCTACGCCACCAATCCCGCCAACGGCAAGCCGGTGCCGATCTTCATCGCCGACTACGTCCTGGCCGGGTACGGCACCGGCGCGATCATGGCGGTCCCCGGCCACGACCAGCGCGACTGGGACTTCGCCCATGAGTTCGGCCTTCCCATCGTGGAAGTCATTGCCGGGGGCGATATTTCGGAGTCCGCGTACACAGGCGACGGCGTGTTGGTGAACTCCGGCTACCTGGACGGAATGGACGTGTCGGCGGCCAAAGAAGCGATCACCGCCCGCCTGCAGGCGGACGGTCGCGGCTGGGCCCGGATCGAATTCAAGCTGCGGGACTGGCTTTTCGCCCGGCAGCGCTACTGGGGCGAGCCGTTCCCGATCGTCTACGACCGCGACGGACGCGCCCACGCCCTCGACGAGTCCGCGCTGCCGGTCGAGCTGCCCGATGTGCCCGACTATTCGCCGGTGTTGTTCGACCCCGACGACGCCGACAGCGAGCCGTCCCCGCCACTGGCCAAGGCGACCGAGTGGGTGCACGTCGAGCTGGATCTCGGCGACGGTCTGCAGCCTTATACCCGCGACACCAACGTGATGCCGCAGTGGGCCGGCAGCTCCTGGTACGAACTGCGCTACACCGATCCGCACAATTCGGAAAGGTTGTGCGATAAGGAGAATGAGGCCTATTGGATGGGTCCGCGGCCGGCCGAGCATGGCCCGCAGGATCCCGGCGGTGTCGACCTGTATGTCGGCGGCGCCGAACACGCGGTGCTGCACCTGCTGTATGCGCGGTTCTGGCACAAGGTGTTGTACGACCTGGGCCATGTCAGTTCCCGGGAGCCGTACCGCCGCCTGGTCAACCAGGGCTATATCCAGGCTTTCGCCTACACCGACTCGCGCGGGTCCTACGTCCCGGCCGACGAGGTGGTCGAGCGTGGGGGACGATTCTTCCATCCCAGCCCCGGCGGCGAGATCGAGGTCTTTCAGGAATTCGGCAAAATCGGTAAGAGCCTGAAGAATTCGGTCTCACCCGACGAGATCTGCGACGAATACGGCGCGGACACGCTGCGGGTGTACGAGATGTCGATGGGTCCGCTGGAGGCATCTCGCCCGTGGGCCACCAAGGACGTCGTCGGGGCACACCGCTTCCTGCAGCGTGTGTGGCGACTGGTGGTCGACGAGCACACCGGCCAGACCCGGGTGCTCGACGTGGCCGGACAACAGGAGCTGGACACCGACACCCTGAGGGCGCTGCACCGCACCATCGCGGGGGTCTCGGAAGACTATGCCGCACTTCGCAATAACACCGCGGCGGCCAAGCTGATCGAATACACCAACCACCTCACCAAAGAGCACCGCGACGCCGTTCCCCGGGCCGCGGTCGAGCCGCTGGTGTTGATGTTGGCGCCGCTGGCCCCGCATATGGCCGAGGAGCTATGGGCGCGGCTGGGCCACACCACGTCGCTGGCGCACGGTCCGTTCCCGCAGGCCGATCCGGCCTACCTGGTCGACGACAGCGTCGAATACCCGGTCCAGGTCAACGGCAAGGTGCGTGGTCGAGTGGTGGTGGCGGCCGACGCCGATCAGGACACCCTGAAGGCCGCGGCATTGTCGGATGAGAAGGTCCAGGCATTCTTGGCGGGCGCCAATCCCCGCAAGGTGATCGTGGTCCCCGGCCGGCTGGTGAACCTCGTCGTCTAGCGGGTCGCGAGTCACCGGCCCGCGGGCCGCAGCACCACCTCGTGGACGTGGCCGTCGGGCGGCGTCGCCACCACGTTGGCGACCGCCGCCGCGACGGTTTCCGGCTTGAGAAACTTCGCCGGGTCGTACGTCCCGCCCTCGAATGCGACGAGTTCGCGCTGCATTTCGGTGTCGGTGCGGCCGGGGTAGACCGTCGTCACCCGCAGCTGCGGTTCGTCTGCGCGCAGCGAGTCGGCGAAGGCGCGCAACGCGAACTTACTAGCCGAGTAGGAGGCCATGCCGGGCGAAACGTTGCGCCCCGCACCGGAGTTGATGAAGACCACTTGGCCGCGGGCACTCCGCAGCGCCGGTAGCAGCGCCAGCGTAAGTCCTACCGGTCCAAGCACATTCACGGCGAAGGTGGCGCGCCACTCATCGACGTCGGAATCCGCGACATGACCGGGTATCGACACCCCGGCGTTGTGCACCAGCACATCGAGTTCGTCCACGATCTCGCAGGCGGCCTCGATCTCCGCAACGTCGGTCAGGTCCAGTGGGAACGTCGTCGCGTCCAGTTTCTGGGCAACGGCGTCGAGCCGGTCGGAGGGCCGACCGGCCAGCAGCAGAGTGTGAGTGGGGGCCAGCGCCGTGGCGATCGCGGAACCGATACCGCCGCCGGCGCCGGTGATGAGTGCAGTTGGCATGCACCGCAGTCTACGGGCTCCGCCAAAATCATTGAATCGCAGGTACTTTCACGCCTCTTTACAGGCGGGTGACTCACCGGCAGGCGCGGACGCCGGTTCGCCGCAGGCCAGCCGCTCGAGCGGCGCCAACGCCTGCATCAGGGTGCCGAGGTCGGACGCGGGCAGTTGACTGAGCATCGCGGCCAGCGAGGCGCGCCGGTTGGCCAGGGACTCGCCGTGCACGGCACGCCCGCGCGGGGTGATGTCGACCAGCACCGCCCGCAGGTCGGACGGGTCGCGCGACCGTTTCACCAGGCCGAGCTTTTCCAGCCGGCGGATCGCCACGGTGGTGGTGGGAGTGCGCACCCGTTCATGGGCCGCCAGGTCGGTCATCCGAATCGGCCCCTGATCCAGCAATGTGACCAGAATTGACAGTTGCGCCAACGTCAATTCGCCGGCGGCCGCGGTGCCGCTCGGGTCTCCGCGCCGCAGAATCGAAAACAATTTGGACAGCGCACGGTGCAAACCTTCCGCAAGCTCGGTCACGTCGGCCGCGGTGGATTCGCTGTCCGCCATAAACGGGGAGTCTAACGCTATATCAGGCGCGTACAAGGTAGCTAAGCCTACTAATTAGTAGCATCGGGGCCGTCAAAGTACTTGGGACAAGAAGCGCTGTAGCCGTTCCGTCTGCGCGGCTTCGAAAATCTGCTCCGGGGGCCCGGATTCCACCACCTTGCCGCGATCCATGAAGACCACGGCGTCGGATGCCGAGCGGGCGAAGCCCATTTCGTGGGTGACCACGATCATCGTCATGCCGTCGGCGCCGAGGTCGGCGATGAGTTGCAGAATCCCTTTCACCGTTTCCGGATCCAGCGCCGAAGTCGCCTCGTCGAAGAACATCACCTGGGGCGCCATGGCCAGCGCGCGGGCGATGGCTACCCGTTGTTGTTGCCCCCCGGACAGCATGCCGGGCCGGGCATCGGCCTTGTGCTTCAGGCCAACTCGCTCCAATTGGTTCAGCGCCAGGTCGCGGGCCTCTTCGGCCGGCAGGTGCCGCAGCTTGCGCGGCGCCATCGCGACGTTTTTCAGCACGCTCAGATGCGGGAAGAGGTTGAAATGCTGAAACACCATGCCGATGCGCTGTCGTAGTTCGTTGGGATCGTCGCGTAACACCGATCGCCCGTCCAGCAGGATGTCGCCGCTATCGGGTTCGTACAACCGGTTCAAGGTGCGCAGCAGCGTCGACTTGCCCGAGCCGGACGGTCCGATGACCGCGGCGGTGGTGCCCGCCGGAGCCTCGAAATCGACGCCACGCAGCACTTTGTTCCCGCCCAGTGTCTGGTGAATATCCTTGGCGGCCAATGAAACCGACCGACGGGCCGGGGCGCTCACGTGATCTCCTGGCCGAACTTCGTCGCCAGCAGCTCGGCATTGTCGTCGAGGTCGGGGGAGCCCCGGCCCCGGCGCAGGCGCGCGTCGATGTAATTCACCAAATGCGTCAACGGAATGGTCAACATCAGATAGAAGAGGCCGGCGGCCACCAACGGTGAGAGGCTGCCGGTCTGGGCATTCAAATCCCGGCCCACCTGAAAGAGTTCCCGCTGATCGGCGATCAGGCCAAGGAAGTACACCAGCGCGGAGGCCTTCAACAACCCGATGAATTGATTGACCAGTGCCGGCAATACCCGCCGTATTCCTTGCGGCACCACCACCAGCCGCATCGCGGTCGTGTAACTGAACCCCAGCGCGCGGGAGGCCTCCAACTGGCCGGGGTCCACGCTTTGTATTCCGGAGCGCAGGATTTCGCCGATGTAGGCGGCGGCCATCAACCCCAGCGCGGCTATTCCCAAGGGGTAAGGGTTTTTGTTCGTCAGTCCGCCGACCAATGGCCCGATGCCCATCCCGATCAGCAGGATGATCACCACTTCGGGCAGGCCGCGGAAGATGTCGGTGTATACCCGCGCCGGCCAGCGCAGCCAGCGCCGGTGCGAGATGCCCGCCATGGCCAGCACCATCCCCAGCGTCAGGCCGATCACGATGGCGCTGTTGGTCAAAATCAGGGTGTTGGGCAGCCCGGTCGTGAACAGAACGGGAATGGCTCGGCGGTACATCTCCCAGTCGAAGAACGAATCGCGCAACTGTGCCAGCGCCGATTTGGGCGCGGCCGGACCTGTCGGCGCACGGTGTTGGCTCGCGACGATCGCGGCGAAATCCGGCAGATTCGGGACCGGCGCCGCTTTCGACCCGGGCTTCCATCCCGGCGGCAGCGTGCGCGGCACCCAATCGCAGTACAGTTTGGCCCACGTGCCGTCGGCAATCACCGCGTCCAGCCCGGAGTTCAGCGCGTCGATCAGCGGCTTGTTCTCCTTGGCGACCGCATAAGCCACGAAATTGCCTGGGCTGAAAGTATTCGCGACGGTCACCGCGGGATCGCTCGGCCGAACGACGGTCGAGGCAAGCGTTCCTGGCGCCACCCACGCATCGATCTGCCGGGTCTTGAGGCTGGCGTACAGGGTGGCGAAGCCGGGATACTTCACCGGCTGCAGATGCAGGGTGTCGACGACGTATGACTCCTCGACGGTGCCCTGGACGACGCCGATGCGCTGGCCGGCGGCCAGGTCGCTGAACTGGTGGATCGGTGAGCCCGGGGGCACCACCAGGGAGTAGAAGCCGAAGTCGTAACCGTTGGTGAACGCGACGGTGTGCCGGCGTTGGTCAGTCGCTTTCACCGACGCCGATCCGACGTCGAAGCGCCGGGACGCCACTTGGGCGAGCAACGCGGAGAAGTCGGTGCTGACGAAACGCAACTGCAGATGCAGCTTGTCGGCGATGGCGCGCAGCAGCAGATTGTCGAAGCCGCTGAATTCGCCGGTGGGATTGATGCAGATGTTGGGCGGGGCATCCGACAGCGTGCCCACGGTCAGCACGCCCGGCGTGCCGAGCCCGAGCGCTCCGACGTCAACCGCGGTGAGCGGTTCGACGGATTGCGTGGTGTCCCGGTCTTCCCGGGGCGTGGGCTGGGTCTCGGTCAGATCCTTGGGCAGGGCCCTTGCGCTGTCCAAGCCCGCCGGCGCGCATTGATTCCAGTCGGCAGCCGCCGGTGCGGCCGGCCCGCCTAATGCCATGCCGCACACCAGCACCGTCGTCGCGGCCAGTCCGAACAGCCTTGCGCGGCGCTGGGTGCGCCGGTCCACGCGCGCATTCATCCCTGCCACCGTATCGACAGGGCGGCCGCTTCGTCGGGTGAGCGTGCTTTACAGCGCCAGCGACGGCGCGACGCCTACGGCTTCGGCGTCGACGAGCACCTCGAGCGGCTCGGGCACCACGGGGCTCACGTCGTCGGGTGCGGTGAACACCCTGCGCCTCGAGAGTTCGGCCAGCATGGTCTGGGCCATCAGGTAGGAGCGGCCGACGCACGCGGCCCGGGCGGCCTCGGGGTCGCGCCGGTGTATCGCGGACGTCTCGTCTTCGTAGAACGGCAGCATCTCTTCGCGGCTGCCCTGATAGATCAGCCAGAACACCCGGGGCACCAGGTTTTGCGACGCGCGGATCGTGGCGTGCAGCCTTGGTCCGGCGTATTCGTCGTTGATGGTGCGCCGGTACTCCGCGGCGATGTCGCAGAAGGCCCGCGAATCCTTCGCGGTGCGCAGTGATCGCATGAAGGCGTCGAGCTGACCCAGGATCCGCGGGGTGGGGCTGGTGGCGGCGCGCGCGGACGCGATGCCGTTGAGCAGACCCTCGAGCTCATGGTGTTCGAGGACGGTGGCTTCGTCGAACCGCTCGACGAACGCCCCGCGGTGATATCGGGTGGAGACAATGCCGTCGTGTTCGAGTTGGACCAGCGCCTCTTGAATGGGGACGCGGCTTACGCCCAGCCCCAGCGCGATCTCATTGCGATCGACGCGGTCACCGGTGCGCAACTTGCCCGTCAGCAAGAGGTGCAGGATGTGCGAAACAACCAGGTCCTTTTCTTTGACCCCGTATTTCTTCGGCATTTCGTCGTTGAGTCTCTTTCAAACAAACCCGATGCGGTCATCAGCGCGAGAAGTTTCTCACGAGCGGGCTCGTATTTTCCGGGGTTTCACCGATAAATGGTCGGCGACGGGGCTAACGACTATCCCGCCACCGGCACAGCGCTTCCGCCGCGCCGAGGTTGTAATCCGGTCCGTCGCACGCGACGGTCAGCAGCGTGACTCCGAGGCCGACAAGCTTCTCGGCATTGTCGACCAGCCCGCCGCCGTCCTGCACGGCGGCCGAGCGCTCGATCCTCGCCGGGTCGCGGCCGACGTCGGCGCAATGCCGGGCCAGGACGTCCGCCTTGGCCGGGAACTCGTCGGCGGAGGTGAAGCTGTGCCACAGGTCGGCGTATTCGGCGACCAGTCGCAGCGTCTTGCGCTCACCGCCCCCGCCGATCAGGATCGGGATTTCGCGGGTCGGCCGGGGGTTCAGTTTCGCTAGCCGTGCCTTGATCCGGGGGAGCGCGCCCGCGAGGTCGTCGAGGCGGCTGCCCGCGGTGCCGAACTCGTAGCCGTACTCGTCATAGTCCTTCTGCTTCCAGCCCGAGCCGATCCCCAGCACAAGCCGGCCGTCGGAAATGTGATCGACCGTGCGGGCCATGTCGGCCAGCAGCTCAGGATTCCGGTACGAGTTACACGTGACCAGCGCGCCGATCTGGATGCGCGAGGTCTGCTCGGCCCACGCCCCGAGCATCGTCCAGCATTCGAAATGCGCACCGTCGGGATCGCCGTAGAGGGGGAAGAAGTGGTCCCAGTTGAAGGCGATGTCGACGCCGATGTCCTCGCAGCGACGCACGGCGTCCCGGATTTGGCGATACTGCGGCGCGTGCTGAGGCTGCAGTTGCACGCCGATGCGGATGGGGCGGTCAGGGCTCATGAGACCACCGTAGGCTCAACCCGCGTCGAGCACCCCGCGCAGCAGACCGATGAGGGCGAGGGGCTGGTCGCTTTGCACGGAATGACCGGAATCCTCGACGACGTGCGCCGCGCGGAAATGCTTTGTGCGACGGCTGAGTTCGGCCGCGTCGTCGTCGCTGACGAATCCCGATTTGCCGCCGCGGATAAGGGTGATCGGCGCCGACAGCTTGTCCACGTCCTCCCACAGGACGTCGAAGTCGGGGAACTTACGGATGGCGTCGTAGCGCCACGTCCAGTTGCCGTTGTCCAGCCGGCGCGAGTTGTGAAATACGCCGCGGCGCAGCGCCTTCACCTCGCGGTGTGGCGCCGCGGCGATCGTCAGGTCCAGCATGGCCTGGAAGCTTGGGAATTCGCGTTCCCCGTGCATCAACGCCACCGTGCCCTGCTGTTCCTTGGTCATCTCCGAGTGCCGCTGCAGCGCCGACGGGGTGACGTCGATCAAGACCAGCTCGTTGACGAGTTCGGGCGCCACGGCGGCCAGCCGTAACGCGGTCAAGCCGCCCAGCGACATGCCCACGACGAGATCGGCTTCGGAGGCGTGTTCACGTAGTGCCGGCAACAGGGCGTCGGCGTTGATCTGTGGCGAGTAGTCACCGTCCTCGCGCCATGCCGAATGGCCGTGCCCGGGAAGGTCTACGGCCAGCGCGGGCTCGCCGAGGCCGACGATGACGGTGTCCCAGGTGTGCGCGTTTTGGCCGCCGCCGTGCAGAAAGACGATCCGCGGGGGAGTGGCACCCCAGCGCAGCGCGCTGATTTTGCCCTCGGCCGTGCCCGATTCGACCCGCTGGACGTCGGGCAGCGGACCCTCGACGCCGGCCTGCTCGGCGTTCTCGTGCAGCAGCGAGAACTCAGACAGTCCGTCCAGTTCGTCTCCGGAGATTTCGGTCACGATCTACAGACACTAGCGCCGCCGCTTAGAGGCCGTAACGACGTCGGCCATCGGCGGGCCAGAAGGGGTGCGTCGCTCGGTCATCCGATGGGGCGATCGGTAATCATTCGTGCTTCTGCCGCAAGGCCATTCGCTGCAGGGGGCGCGACGAATCGGCTGCAACGACCGCGAGCGTAACGCTGCGGCGAATCCAAAGGAGAAATCGCCGTGGCGTTACGCCCGCGGGTCAGTAGGTCGAACCGAGTTCGAACCGAGTTAGCCCTCGATGATGAACTCTTCGAGCTGCGTGCGCGCGACGTCGTCGGGCAGCTGCTGCGGCGGGCTCTTCATCAGGTAGGCCGACGCCGGGATGACCGGGCCGCCGATGCCGCGGTCCTTGGCGATCTTGGCCGCCCGCACCGCGTCGATGATGACGCCTGCCGAGTTCGGCGAGTCCCACACCTCGAGCTTGTACTCCAGGTTCAGCGGCACGTCGCCGAAGGCGCGACCCTCCAGGCGCACGTACGCCCATTTGCGGTCGTCGAGCCAGCCGACGTGGTCGGACGGGCCGATGTGCACGTCTTTGGTCTTGAACTCGCGTTGCAGGTTGGAGGTGACGGCCTGCGTCTTGGAGATCTTCTTGGACTCCAGCCGCTCGCGCTCGAGCATGTTGAGGAAGTCCATGTTGCCGCCGACGTTGAGCTGCATGGTGCGGTCCAGTTGCACGCCGCGGTCCTCGAACAGCTTGGCCATCACGCGGTGGGTGATGGTGGCGCCGACCTGGCTCTTGATGTCGTCGCCCACGATCGGCACGCCCGCGTCGGCGAACTTCTTGGCCCACACCGGGTCCGAGGCGATGAACACCGGCAGCGCGTTGACGAACGCCACGCCGGCGTCGATGGCGCACTGGGCGTAGAACTTGTCGGCCTCTTCCGAGCCCACCGGCAGGTAGGACACCAACACGTCGACCTCGGCGTCCTTGAGCGCCTTGACCACGTCGACGGGCTCGACGTCGGACAGCTCGATGGTGTCGGCGTAGTACTTGCCGATTCCGTCCAGCGTCGGGCCGCGCTGCACGACCACGTTGGTGGGCGGCACGTCGGCGATCTTGATCGTGTTGTTCTCGGAGGCGAAGATCGCGTCGGACAGGTCGAAGCCGACCTTCTTGGCGTCCACGTCGAACGCGGCGACGAACTTGACGTCGCGCACGTGGTACTGGCCGAACTTGACGTGCATCAGGCCGGGCACGGTGCTGTTCTCGTCGGCGTTCTGGTAGTACTCGACGCCCTGTACCAGCGAAGACGCGCAGTTACCGACGCCGACAATGGCGACTCGTACCTCCGTCGACGCGATTGGCGCGTTCTGGTCACTCATAAGGGCGTTCTCCTAACTCCATAACTCTGTGTCGCAGCTGATGAATTTCGTGCAGGGGTTTTACGTCTGCTCGGAGAGGCCGGGCATCGCCCGCTCCGCAGCAATGAGCTCGTTGAGCCACTTCACTTCGCGCTCACTGGACTCGAGCCCCAGTTGGTGAAGTTGGCGGGTGTAGCGGTCGAACGAGTTACTGGCCCGCGCCACGGCTTCGCGCAGGCCTTCTCGCCGCTCCTCGACCTGACGGCGGCGGCCTTCCAGGATGCGCATCCGCGCCTCCGCCGGAGTCCGGTTGAAGAACGCCAGGTGCACCCCGAAGCCGTCGTCGGTGTAGTTGTGCGGGCCGGTGTCGGCCACCAGCTCAGCGAAGCGCCGACGGCCCTCGTCAGTTAGCTGGTAGACGCGCCGGGCCCGCCGAACGGGCGTTCCGGCCGGGGCGGCGTCCTCGGCGATCAACCCTTCGGCCTGCATCCGCCGGAGGGCCGGGTACAGCGAACCGTACGAGAACGCACGAAACGCACCGAGGAGGCCGGTCAGCCGTTTGCGCAACTCGTAACCATGCATCGGCGATTCGATGAGAAGGCCCAGGATGGCGAGCTCAAGCATCGAATCACCCCCTTTGCACGGTTGGTTACGACGGTTCGACGCCTCGCGTAATCGTATCGTCTCGATATATTCGCCACAACACCACCGAATGTTCGTCCGCTATTGGTTCGGGTGCGCCGAAATCGAATCGCGCCGGGGACCGGCTGGCTAAGACGGCAGATTGAGTTGCTTGACGGTGCCGTCACCTGCGAAGACGATGTAGCCACCACCGTAGTCGCTCGAGACATACAGCGATAGCGAGAGCGCGCCGGGGGTGGTGGGGTCCGTCGCCGGTTCGATGTTCAGGTACTCGGTCTTGACGTCCGACGGCTTCATGTGGAGGGTCTGCGGGGCGCCCCGCATGATGCCCACCGTCGCCGTGACGTCGAACTTGCTCAGGTCAACCGCAATGGGAGCGTCCGCGGAGCTTTTGGCCGAGCTGCTCGGGTCGCCCCAGCCCCCGCGGTAGGTGTAGGCCAGCACCCGGCGATCGTCGGAGGGGTCCGGCCGGTCGAGGACGGCGTAGGTCGGGTAGATCACGAGTCGATACCCCACGACGTCGCCGAACCGCTTGCGTGTTTGCTCGATCAGGCCCGTCAGCCCGCCGACCGAATGCAATTGGGTGGGCGGGGTCAGCACCACGGGGCCGACACCGTCGGGCTTGGCTCCGGGGTCGGTGGTGAAGTCCAGCGGTGATTGGGTGTTGCCGTATATGCCCCACCCGATGCCGACGCCCAACAGCACCGAGACGACGAAGGCGGCGGCAAGAACCCCCCAACCGCGGAGCTTCGGCGGCACCGGCCGGGCTTTGACCACCGGCGTCTGAAGCGCGCTGCTGTCGGTTTGCAGGTCGGTCACCAGGGCCTGCAGATCGCCGAGCGTGATCGCCTTGGTGGCCGCGCTGACCCGTTCCCGGTGCTCCTCCATGGAGAGCTCGCCGTCGGTCAGGGCGTTGTCCAGGATCTTGCAAGCGTCCTGCCGGTTGATGTCTTTGGCGCGGGTGTTCACCGCCACAGCGCCGCCCAACGACGTCCCGAGCCATTTCGCCACGGGGATGATCGTAGAGTCCGGCCCCGGTCCGGCACAGAATTCACGCGCCTGTACTCGGCTCGGGCCGCGACGGGTTTGGTTGCGTATCGGTGGTCCGGATGGCGACGTACTCTGGTGGGCGTGCGACTGCAGCGACAAGTGGTGGACTACGCGCTCCGGCGGCGAGCACTGCTGGCCGAGGTGTACTCGGGCCGCACGGGCGTGTCGGAGGTGTGTGACGCGAACCCTTATCTGCTGCGGGCCGCCAAGTTTCACGGGAAACCAAGCCAGGTCATGTGCCCGATCTGCCGCAAGGAGCAGCTGACTCTGGTGTCGTGGGTGTTCGGCGAACACCTCGGTCCGGTATCGGGCTCGGCACGCACCGCCGAAGAGTTGGTCATGCTGGCGACCCGATTCGAGGAGTTCGCCGTCCACGTGGTGGAGGTATGCCGAACCTGCGAGTGGAATCATCTGGTCAAGTCGTACGTGCTCGGAGCGGCGCGCCCTCCCAAGGGCACCCGCGGTACGCGGACGGCGCGAAACGGCACGCGCACGGCCATTGAATAACGACGGACGCCACAACCAGTCGTCCGGCGACGCGGATGGGTCGGCGACTGAGCGGGTGGGAAAACATGGAAGCGGCGAGCGCCCGCGTGGCGCGCCGTCGGCCGCCGGCCAACGCCGTGGGGTTCCGCCCGATGACCGGCTGACCACGATCCTTCCGCCGGTCGTCGATGACCGGTCGCCTCGGCGGCCCGATCCCAGCATCGAGGAAGTCAAAGCCGCGCTCGACAGCCCTTCATCGACGCCCGTGCAGCGGGACGCGATCCAGGAGGTCAAGGCCGCGCTGGACAGCCGGACACCTCCGCGCCGCGCAGGGCCACCATCGGGAGGCCGGCCGCCGGAAGGGCCGCCACCGCCGCTCGGTCCGGGGGGTCGCCGCGGTGGGCCGGACGGTTTCGGGCCCCGGCCGCCGCGTGACGTCCACTGGACCCAGCAGATCAACTGGTTGTGGGTGCGCCGCGCGGCCTACCTGTCGGCGGCGGTGCTCGTGCTCCTGCCGATCGTCACGTTCGCCATGGCGTACTTCATCGTCGACATCCCCAAGCCGGGCGATTT
Source organism: Mycobacterium sp. E1386 (assembly GCF_001672745.1). Taxonomy (NCBI): domain Bacteria; kingdom Bacillati; phylum Actinomycetota; class Actinomycetes; order Mycobacteriales; family Mycobacteriaceae; genus Mycobacterium; species Mycobacterium sp. E1386. The sequence continues at coordinate 35,604 of NZ_LZKH01000097.1, read as the reverse complement.
GCGCACCAACCAGGTCTCCACCATCCTCGCCAGCGACGGGTCAGAGATCGCGAAAATCATTCCGCCCGAAGGCAATCGGGTTGACGTCAACATCAGCCAGGTGCCGGTGCACGTGCGCCAGGCGGTGATCGCCGCCGAGGACCGCAATTTCTACTCGAACCCGGGGTTCGATTTCAGCGGCTTTGCCAGGGCGGTGAACAACAACCTGTTCGGCAACGGCGATCTGCAGGGCGGGTCGACCATCACGCAGCAATACGTGAAGAACGCGCTGGTGGGCTCGGCTCAACACGGCGTCAGCGGCCTGATGCGCAAGGCCAAGGAACTGGTGATCGCCACCAAGATGTCGGGGGAGTGGTCGAAAGACGATGTGCTGCAGGCTTACCTGAACATCATCTATTTCGGCCGGGGCGCCTACGGCATCTCCGCCGCTGCCAAGGCGTACTTCAACAAGCCCGTCGAGCAGTTGACCGTCTCGGAGGGGGCGCTCCTGGCGGCGCTGATCCGCCGGCCGTCGTCACTCGACCCGGCCGTCGATCCGCAGGGGGCCCGGGCCCGTTGGAACTGGGTGCTCGACGGCATGGTGGAGACCAAGGCGCTGTCGTCAAATGACCGTGCCGCGCAGGAGTTCCCGCAGACGGTGCCGCCCGATCAGGCCCGCGCGGAGAACCAGACGACGGGACCCAACGGGCTGATCGAGCGCCAGGTGACCAAAGAGTTGATGGAGCTGTTCAACATCGACGAGCGGACTCTGAACACGCAGGGCCTACAGGTCACCACCACCATCGACCCGAAAGCCCAGCAGGCCGCCGAGAAGGCGGTATCGAAATACCTTGACGGACAAGACCCGGACATGCGGTCGGCGGTGGTGTCGATCGACCCGCACGACGGGTCGATACGCGCGTACTACGGCGGTGCGGACGCCCAGGGTTTCGACTTCGCGCAGGCGGGTCTGCAGACCGGTTCGTCGTTCAAGGTGTTCGCCTTGGTCGCCGCGCTCGAGCAGGGGATCGGTCTGGGATATCAGGTCGACAGTTCGCCGCTGACGGTCGACGGCATCAAGATCACGAACGTCGACGGCGAGGGCTGCGGGACGTGCAACATCGCCCAGGCGCTCAAGCAATCGCTGAACACCTCTTATTACCGGCTGATGCTCAAGCTCAAGGGCGGACCGCAGGCCGTCGCGGACGCCGCGCACCAGGCCGGTATCGCGACCAGCTTCCCCGGCGTGGACCACACGCTGTCCGAGGACGGCAAGGGCGGGCCACCCAACAACGGAATCGTGCTGGGGCAGTACCAGACCCGGGTGATCGACATGGCCTCGGCGTACGCCACGCTGGCCGCCTCCGGCGTGTACCACCGGCCGCATTTCGTGCAGAAGGTCGTCAACTCCGAAGGGCAGGTGCTCTTCGACGCGAGCAAGTCCGACAACAACGGCGAGCAGCGCATCCCCAAGGCCGTCGCCGACAACGTCACCGCGGCCATGGAGCCGATCGCCAGCTACTCGCGCGGGCACTCCTTGTCCGGCGGCAGGCCGTCGGCGGCCAAGACTGGCACCACGCAGCTGGGTGACACCACCGCCGACAAGGACGCCTGGATGGTCGGGTACACGCCGTCGTTGTCGACGGCCGTGTGGGTGGGCACCGCCAAAGGTGATGTGCCGCTCGTAACCGCCTCGGGCGCACCGGTTTACGGCTCCGGGCTGCCGTCGGACATCTGGAAATCGACGATGGACGGCGCCCTGAAGGGCACCTCCAATGAATCCTTCCCCAAGCCGACCGAAATCGGCGGATACGCGGGTGTCCCGGCGCCGCCACCTCCGCCGCCCGCGCCCTCGGTGACCGTTATTCAGCCCACCGTCGAGGTGGCGCCGGGCATCACGATCCCGGTCGGCCCGCCCACGACGGTCACTGTTGGGCCGGCACCGCCGGGCGGTGGCGGCCCTGGCGGTCCCGAGTCGGGCGTCCCGCCGGGTGGTCCGCAAGCTCCCGCGCCGGCTGGCCAGCCACCGCCGTGACCGGGGCCGAGCATCGCAGCACCACCATTTCTCCAGAGCCGCTCGCCGGCGATCTGCGTAGCGTCGACAACCGCGACTGCCCGAGCCGCACCGACTCACTGGGCGCCGCCCTGGCAGAAGTCGCCGGGGGGCCGGTGGGCAGGCACGCGCTGATCGGGCGTGCCCGGGTGATGACGCCACTGCGGGTGATGTTCTTGATCGGACTGGTATTCCTGGCGCTCGGCTGGTCGACCAAGGCCGCCTGCCTGCAGAGCACCGGCACCGGGACCGGCGATCAGCGGGTAGCCAACTGGGAGAACCAACGCGCGTACTACGAGCTGTGCTACTCGGATACCGTTCCGCTCTATGGCGCGGAGCTGTTGAGCCAGGGGAAGTTTCCGTACAAGTCGAGCTGGATCGAGACCGACGGCAGCGGGACCCCGCAGACCCGTTACGACGGCCGGCCCGCGGTGCGCTACATGGAGTATCCGGTGCTGACCGGGATGTATCAGTACGTGTCGATGGCGCTGGCGAAGACCTACACCGCGCTGAGCAAGCTGGCTCCGCTGCCGGTGGTCGCCGAGGTGGTGATGTTCTTCAACGTCGCGGCGTTCGGTCTGGCGCTGGCCTGGCTCGCCACCGTCTGGTCGACGGCCGGCCTGGCGGGGCGCCGGATTTGGGATGCGGCCCTGGTGGCCGCGTCGCCGCTGCTGATCTTCCAGATCTTCACCAATTTCGACGCGCTGGCAACGGCATTCGCGATGGCCGGAGTGCTGGCCTGGGCGCGGCGCAAACCGGTGCCGGCCGGCGTGCTGATCGGATTGGGCGCCGCGGCCAAGCTGTATCCGTTGTTGTTCCTGGGTCCCATGGCGGTCCTGGCGATCCGGACCGGGCGCTATCGCGCTCTGGCTCGAACGGCGGTAACCGCCGCGGCCACCTGGCTGTTGGTCAACCTGCCGGTGTTGGTGCTGTTTCCCCGCGGCTGGTCGGAGTTCTTCCGGCTCAACACCCGACGGGGCGACGACATGGACTCGCTCTACAACGTGGTGAAATCGTTCACCGGCTGGCACGGGTTCGACGCCAAACTCGGGTTTTGGGAGCCGCCCACCGTGCTCAACACCGTGGTCACGGTCCTGTTCGTAACCGGTTGTGCGGCAATCGCATACGTCGCGCTGACCGCTCCGAAGCGGCCGCGGCTGGCGCAGTTGCTGTTCTTGGTGGTGGCCGTCTTCCTGTTGACCAACAAGGTGTGGAGCCCGCAGTTCTCGCTCTGGCTGGTGCCGCTGGCGGTGCTGGCCTTGCCGCATCGCCGGATCCTGCTGGCGTGGATGACCATCGATGCGGTGGTGTGGGTGCCGCGGATGTACTACCTATACGGCAACCCGAACCGCTCGCTGCCGGAGCAATTCTTTACGACGACGGTGTTGCTGCGCGACATCGCCGTAATCGGGCTGTGCGCCTTGGTGATCCGTCAGATCTACCGGCCCGATGAAGACTTGGTGCGCTGGAACGGCCGGGCGGACGACCCGTCGGGCGGCCCATTCGATCGTGCGCCCGACGCCCCGCCCCGGTGGCTGCCGGACTGGCTACGACCGGCCGGCATGCGCCGCGCTCCGGCGCCCGAGATCGAGTCCCCGGTGCCGGCCGGCGTGGCGCCATGACGCTCGTCGCCGTCCCGTTATTCCCCCGGGTGACCGCGCTCGACGCGGTGGGGCCCTACGAAGTGTTGCAACGCATCCCGTCGGTCGAGGTGGTGTTCATCGGCCACCGCCGGGGCGAGGTGCGCACGGAAAACGGGATGCTCGGCCTCAGCTGCGACGCGAGATTCGACGAGGTCACCTCGCCGGACGTGGTGCTGGTCCCCGGCGGGATCGGCACGCGCCGGCTGATCCACGACAACACCATCCGCGAATGGTTACAAACCGTACACCCGGCGACGACCTTCACCACGTCGGTGTGTACCGGTGCGCTGCTGCTGGCCGCCGCCGGTTTGCTCGACGGGCTCACCGCCACGACGCACTGGCGCGCCAGGGACCTGCTCAACGAGCTCGGCGCCCGGTACGTGCCGGACCGGGTCGTCGAGCACCTGCCGCAGCGGCTCATCACCGCGGCGGGGGTGTCCAGCGGCATCGACATGGCCTTACGGCTGGTCGAGCTCCTAGTCGACCGCCAGGCCGCCCAGGCCGCTCAGCTGCTCATCGAATACGACCCGCAGCCGCCGTTCGATTCAGGTGCCCTGGTCAAGGCCGATCAGGCGACGGTCGACAGGGCCACCGAATACTTGGACGCCCGGCAGTAGCCGGGTTGCTCGAGGGCCCGGATTCGTCGCGCTTTTGGAGGCCACCGCGCCCATCCGGTAGCCTTGTGCGGTTGCCGACGCAGGCGACCCTCCTGCCACGGAACGACCGTGGCCGTGCAGACCAGAGGAGGTGGTGAGGTTTCCATGCGTCCATACGAAATCATGGTCATTCTTGACCCCACGCTCGACGAGCGCACCGTTGCTCCGTCGTTGGAGACGTTCCTGAACGTCGTCCGGAAAGACGGCGGGACCGTCGAAAAGGTCGACATCTGGGGCCGGCGCCGGCTGGCCTACGAGATCGCCAAGCACGCCGAAGGCATCTATGTCGTCGTCGACCTGAAGGCGGAGCCGGCGACGGTCTCCGAGCTCGACCGCCAGCTGAGCCTCAACGAGTCGGTATTGCGCACCAAGGTGATGCGCACCGACAAGCACTAACACCCGTGGCTGAGTCGCGGGCCCACGGTCGGTGGACTTGCGTAGGCTCAGCGAGGATACGTGCCATTCACCGTCGGAGAAGCGAGTAGCAGGCGGAACGAGGAGGAAACTGTGGCTGGTGACACCACTATCACCGTTGTCGGAAATCTGACCGCCGACCCCGAACTGCGGTTCACCCCGTCCGGTGCCGCCGTCGCGAATTTCACCGTGGCGTCGACCCCGCGAATCTATGACCGCCAGAGCGGGGAATGGAAGGACGGCGAGGCGCTCTTCCTGCGATGCAACATCTGGCGGGAGGCCGCCGAGAACGTCGCCGAGAGCCTCACCCGCGGCGCACGCGTGATCGTGACGGGCCGGCTCAAGCAGCGTTCCTTCGAGACGCGCGAAGGTGAGAAGCGCACCGTCGTCGAGGTCGAGGTCGACGAGATCGGGCCCTCGCTGCGGTACGCCACGGCGAAGGTCAACAAGGCCAGTCGCAGCGGCGGCGGCGGTGGCGGCGGCTTCGGCGGTGGGGGCGGGTCCCGTCAGGGCTCGGCGCCGGCGAGCAGCGCGCCCGCCGACGACCCGTGGGGCAGCGCCCCGGCATCCGGGTCCTTCGGCGGCGGCGACGACGAACCGCCGTTCTAAAAAACTTCAACAGTAAGAAACGGAAAGAAAGACAGTCATGGCTAAGTCCAGCAAGCGACGTCCGGCTCCGGAAAAGCCGGTCAAGACGCGGAAGTGTGTCTTCTGCTCGAAAAAGGGGCAAGCGATCGATTACAAGGACACCGCGTTGCTTCGCACCTATATCAGTGAGCGCGGCAAGATCCGGGCGCGGCGCGTCACCGGGAACTGCGTGCAGCACCAGCGTGACATCGCGATCGCGGTGAAGAATGCCCGCGAGGTGGCTCTGCTGCCCTTCACGTCCTCGGCACGATAGCCGCCGAATCCAAAGCGAAAGTACGAAAACGATGAAGCTGATTCTGACGGCCGACGTCGACCACCTCGGTACCGTCGGCGACACGGTCGAGGTCAAGGACGGCTACGGCCGCAATTTCCTGCTCCCGCGCGGTCTGGCGATCGTCGCCTCACGCGGTGCGCAGAAGCAGGCCGACGAGATCCGCCGCTCCCGCGAAGGCAAGGCGGTGCGCGACCTCTCACACGCCAACGAACTCAAGACCGCGATCGAGGCGCTGGGTCCCGTCCAACTGCCGGTGCGGACCGCGGCCGACTCCGGAAAGCTGTTCGGCTCGGTGACGTCCGGTGACGTCGTCGCGGCCATCAAGCAGGCCGGTGGGCCGAACCTGGACAAGCGGATCGTGCGGCTGCCCAAGTCGCACATCAAGGCTGTCGGCACCCACCCGGTGTCCGTGCACCTGCATCCCGAGGTCAATGTCGAGATCGCTCTCGAGGTCGTCGCGGAGAGCTAAGCCTCCAGCGTTTGCTCTTTCCCGGCGGCGGCCATCATCGGCCGCCGCCGGGCTTAGTTGTGCTGCAGTCACGCGCCCGGGCCGCATGGCGGGTGGTCGCGGACGCGCGTCCTAGCGAACTATCGCCCGGGGGTGTTCAGCGGACCCTATTTACCCGGCCGTAACGCTGCGAAAATATGGCCGAAAGCCAACACGCCCGGCGCAGTAACCTGCGACGACACGCCGTAGAGATTCTTGTCCACACGAATTTCGTCGCGTTACATGGCCCTTAACAGCACCGATGTCAGAGCCCCTTGAATTCATACACAGGTTCTACACACCCCACTCAACACAGGTGTCGATGGATATGCACACACGATGCACAGGTTCATGAACAGCGGCCCTTTCACCTACTAGCCAGCAACGTCTAACGTCGTCCCGGCGCATGGCGTGCGAGTGCTGTGGGGCGAAAGTGTCGGCTCCTTGACTTACGCTGACGAAAGCGGTTTTCGAATGTACGTTCGGATGCGTGGCAGGGGAGGAGGGATCCATGGCGGTCGTCGATGACTTGGCGTCGGGCATGGATTCGTCGGCGCCCAGTGAGGACTTCGGCCGTCAACCACCGCAGGATCTCGCGGCGGAGCAGGCGGTGCTGGGCGGCATGCTGCTGAGCAAGGACGCCATCGCCGATGTGCTGGAGCGGTTGCGGCCCGGCGACTTCTACCGCCCCGCGCACCAGAACGTTTACGACGCCATCTTGGACCTCTACGGCCGCGGCGAGCCTGCCGACGCGGTGACCGTGGCCGCGGAACTGGACCGCCGGGGGATGCTGCGCCGCATCGGCGGGGCGCCATACCTGCACACCCTGATTTCGACTGTGCCCACGGCGGCCAACGCGGGTTACTACGCGACCATCGTGGCCGAGAAGGCGCTGCTGCGCCGACTAGTGGAGGCCGGCACGCGCGTCGTGCAGTACGGCTACGCGGGCGCCGAGGCCGACGACGTGGCCGAGGTGGTCGACCGAGCGCAGGCGGAGATCTACGAGGTTGCCGACCGGCGGACGACGGAGGATTTCGTTCCGCTGGAGGACCTGCTGCAGCCGACGATGGACGAGATCGACGCCATCGCCTCCAACGGCGGGGTGGCGCGCGGGGTGCCGACCGGCTTCACCGAACTCGACGAGGTGACCAACGGTCTGCACGCCGGGCAGATGATCATCGTGGCGGCCAGGCCTGGCGTGGGCAAGGCACTCGCATTGGATACGCCGTTGCCCACACCGACCGGCTGGACGACGATGGGCGATGTCGCGGTCGGTGATGAGTTGCTTGGCGCCGACGGACTGCCGACGCGGGTGGTGGCCGCCACCGAGGTGATGCTGGGCCGGCCCTGTTACGAGGTGGAGTTCTCCGACGGGACGGTCATCGTCGCCGACGCGGAGCATCAGTGGCTGACCGAGACGCGCGCGTCCCGGAAGTCGGCGCAGGCGGCCGCCGTCGGCTACAACCGGTATAAGAATCAGCGCACCTTTGCGGCGGTGCGAACGACTGCCGAGATCGCCGACACCGTGCGCTGCAACACGCTGGACCGGCGGCTGAACCACAGCGTGGTCAACGCGCGCGCACTCGACCTGCCGGATCGCGAATTGCTGGTTCCCGCATACACTCTCGGTGCCTGGCTCGGCGACGGCACCAGCGCCGCGGCCCAGATCACCACGGCCGATCCCGAGCTCATTATGCGGATCGAAGCCGACGGCTTCGTCGCGGTCCCATCGAGCTCCGCTCGATACCGTTACCAACTGCGCCTTCCCGCTGATGCCGAGCCGGCTCCTCGGCAGTGCGTGGTATGCGGCAAGGATTTCACCCCCCACACCAGCCAGGTGCGGACTTGCGGACGCTCATGCGGTGGCCGCGCACGGTTTGTCTCCGCTCCCGTGCCGGTTCCCACGTGCGTGCGCTGCGGCGGGCCCTCCTGCGGGCTGCGGTTGTGCCAGAGCTGCCACAACGCCGTGGGGACGTTGCAGGCGCGGCTGCGGACGCTCGGAGTGCTCGGAAACAAGCACATTCCGATGGACTACCTGCGGGCATCCGAGACGCAGCGACGCGCGCTGCTCGCCGGTCTACTCGACACCGACGGGACCGTGACGGGTGGCGGGGCCGTTCAGTTTGCCGTTACCAACCAGCGGCTGGCGTGCGATGTCGCCGAGCTGATCGTGAGCCTCGGCTATCGTTGCCAAACTTCGACCAAGCGAGTGCGAGGCCGCAGCGAATCGTCCAGCATCGCCTACACGCTGACGTTCTCCACCGACGACGCGGTGTTCGCGCTACCGCGAAAGGCTATGCTGCACAAGGAGCGCCGGGCCGCGACCGGAACCGCCCGCACCGGATCGCGCTTCATCGTGGATGTCCGCCCAGTCAACAGCGTTCCCGTGCGGTGTGTCGAAGTGGACAACGACAGCCACCTGTACCTGGCGAGCAACGCCATGGTTCCCACCCATAACTCCACGCTCGGCCTGGATTTCTTGCGGTCCTGCTCGATCAAGCACCGGCTGGCCAGCGTCATCTTCTCGCTGGAAATGAGCAAGTCCGAGATTGTCATGCGGCTGCTGTCGGCGGAAGCGAAGATCAAACTCGCCGACATGCGTTCCGGGCGCATGAGCGACGACGACTGGACGCGCCTGGCGCGGCGGATGAGCGAAATCAGCGAGGCGCCACTGTACATCGACGACTCGCCGAACCTCACCATGATGGAGATTCGCGCCAAGGCGCGCCGGCTGAAGCAGAAGGCCGACCTGCGTCTGGTGGTGGTCGATTATCTGCAGCTGATGTCGTCGGGAAAGAAGGTCGAGTCGCGGCAGCTAGAGGTTTCGGAGTTCTCGCGCCAACTCAAACTGTTGGCCAAGGAGCTCGAGGTCCCCGTGGTCGCGATCAGCCAGCTGAACCGAGGCCCCGAGCAGCGCACCGACAAGAAGCCGATGCTCTCTGACCTTCGTGAGTCGGGATCGCTGGAGCAGGACGCCGACATGGTGATCCTGCTGAACCGGCCGGACGCCTTCGAGCGGGACGATCCGCGCGGGGGAGAGGCGGATTTCATTCTGGCCAAACACCGTAACGGCCCGACCAAGACGGTCACCGTCGCGCACCAGCTGCACTTGTCGCGGTTCTCCAACATGGCGCGGTAGGGCGACGCGGCGCTTGGGGTCTCACGGAACATTTCGGAATCTTGCTGCTGGTGTTCGGCAGAGTCGACAGGTCATTGAAAGCATTCACGGAGCGCCCGCGCGTCAGGCGGATTGCAGGTCACTGCGCCGGGGTGGCTCTGCCAGTACCTGTATCGCCAGGATCTTCCTGCTGCCCGGAAGGGCGGCCTAATTTGTTGTGGCCGGTTCGCTGCTGAGCGAAGCGCCGCGCAACTAATGATGGAAGGCGACGCATGTCCGATGACCAATTCACCACGCACACTGGGCTTTTCGATCTGACCGGGAAGAACGCCCTCGTCACCGGTGGCACCAGGGGGATCGGAATGATGATAGCCCGCGGGCTTCTCCAAGCAGGTGCCCGCGTGATCATCAGCTCACGCAACGCAGACGCTTGCGCGGAGGCACAACAGCTGCTGTCCGAGTTCGGCGAGGTGCAGGCGATCCCCGCCGACCTGTCCAGACACGACGAGTGTCAGCGTCTCGCCGACGTCGTCACCATAGGCTCCGACCGCCTAGACATCCTCGTCAACAACGCGGGGGCGATGTGGCGTGAGCCGCTGGCGACTTTCCCCGACGAGGCCTGGGATACCGTCATCGACCTCAACCTGAAATCGCCGTTCTGGCTGGTGCAGGCTCTGCTACCCGCGCTACTCAGCGCGGGCACCCCCGACGACCCCGCGCGGATCATCAACATCGGCAGCATCGCTGCCATCCACGTCGCGCAGTCGCCCAACTACTCGTACGCCAGCAGCAAAGCAGCACTGCATCAGCTCACCCGGGTGCTCGCCAGGGAACTCGGACCCCAGCACGTGACGGTGAATGCGGTAGCGCCAGGAGCATTTCCGTCTCAGATGATGGCGACCACACTCGATGCGATGGGCGATACGATCGCGGCGTCGGCCCCCCTGCGCCGGCTCGGTCGCGACGACGACATGGCAGGTGTCGCCGTCTTCCTCGCCAGCAGGGCTGGGGCCTATCTGACGGGCGCGATCGTCCCGGTCGACGGCGGCATAGCCACGACCGCGTCCGGCACGTAAGCGTGCACGCGGGCTGCCGTGGACACCGGAGCCACGGGTAGCGCAGTCACCGGGGCACCCGCAGGACCTCCCTTCGGTTGCGGGGCTGCCCTACGGTGAGGAAATGGCCACGACGGATTTGCGCACCGAGATCCGGGAGTTTCTCAGCTCGCGTCGCGCCCGGATCGCACCCGAACAGACGTCCCTGCCCGCGTACGGCGGCAACCGCCGGGTTAAAGGTCTGCGGCGCGAGGAGGTAGCGCTGCTAGCAGGGATATCGGTCGATTACTACGTGCGATTGGAGCGCGGCGGCCTCACGAGCGCCTCCCCCGGCGTGCTCGACGCGGTGGCTTCTGCCTTGCAGCTCGACGAGGCGGAGCGTCTGCACCTGTTTCACCTGGCGCGTCGATCCGGGAATCCCAGCGGTACGCGCCGTCGCAAGGCGGACGTGACGGTGCGCCCGGCGCTACAACAGGTGCTTGACGCCATCACCGATGCACCAGCATGGATCCGCAACGCCCGCTTCGACGTGCTCGCCATGAATCAACTTGCCCGCGCGCTATATTCACCGGTGCTGGCCGGTCCCCGACGGCCCGCGAACATGGCGCGGTTCGTGTATCTAGATCCCGAGACGGCAAGATCTCTCTTCGTCGACTACGACCAGATCGTTTGTGATGTCGCGGCGAAGCTACGCATGGAAGCCGGCCGCAATCCGCACGACGACGAGCTGATCGCCCTGGTCGGCGAACTCTCAACGTGCAGTGAGCTATTCCGGCGGCGGTGGGCATCTCATGATGTGCGGGTACTGCGGTCCGGACGCAAGCGTGTGCACCACCCGATCGTCGGCCGGCTCGACCTGGACTACGAGTCCATGGAACTGGCCGCCGAACCCGACCTGCACCTCAACGTCTACACCGCAGCCGCGGGCACGCCGACCGCTGACGGTCTAGCCGTCCTGGCATCGTGGGCGGCGAGTCAAAAGACTCTCGCGACTGAGCTTTTGATGCCCAACGGATAGTTGAACAATGTGGTTGAGCAAGTCTGCTAGGCCCTAGTGACCTTAGGGCGTGGTCTCGGTGGTGCGCGTCCGGGAACTTGTCGGAGGCTGCGTGCATGCTGGTGCGCAACCACGACGAAAGGGAACGGCGATGTGCTGGCAATGCGACAATCCAGACGGCACAACCGAGCAATACCTGGACGCACTGCGTGCAATCATGCGCGAACGCGGTTGGGCGGTTCAGTATGTCGAGAGCGAAAATAGACCGTTCGCCTACACGGTCGGGCTACACGATCGAGGGCTACCAGAGTTATTGATGACAGGTTTGCCCGCCGACACGGCTTGTCGCGTGCTGAATTCCATTGCTCACATGATCGTCGACGACCACACCGTGCTGGCACCGGCGATGCACATCGACTACCAAGACAGGTTTCTTATCGAGGTGGTCGAGGTCGAGCATCCCGACGTCCACTTGAAGTTCGCGGTCGAATTCTTCGGCCCACGGGTTCGTGCCCTGCAATTGGTTTGGGCTGACGAGAAGGGCCGTTGGCCTTGGGATGCGCGGTGGGGACATGGCCGGCGTCGGCAGCCGGTCCTCGGCGTTCGCGCAGCTTGGCCAAGCTCGGCCGCCTAACCGTGGCCGCCAGCACCTGCAGTCGGCAAGCAGAAATTCCGCGCGTTTTGCTGCACCACCGCAGCAGCCGCTTGGGATGGTCAATCACACAGGCAATCAAGGTGTTTCGGGCCCGTGCGCCCGCTGACGCGGGCCGACTGCATACCGTCCCCGCGGGGCCGGTCAGCGGAAGCGGATGTTCAACGTCGCCAAGCCGAAGATTTTGCGGCCACCGGATTTAGCGCCGACGATGATCACACCGGCGCGGGTCTCCGGGTCCAGCGACTTGATCCGGCCGCTGTATTCGATGTCCGCACCGCCGGCGGCCGACACGACAGCGGGCTGCGACAATCGCACCGCATAGCGGGTCACCGCACCGGGGTCGCCCGACCATGCGGAGGCGAACGCGGCACCCAAACCCATGGTGAGCATGCCGTGGGCGATCACATCGGGCTGGCCTGCCAGCTTGGCGACGTTCTCGTCCCAGTGCAGCGGGTTGGCGTCGCCGGCCACGCCGGCATAGTTCACCAGGTCGCCGCGGGACAGCCGGGCGTGGTGCACCGGCAGCTCATCGCCGACCTTGAGGTCATCGAAGGAGATGGTGCCCGGGATGCGTTGCGTGCCGCCCTGCGCTATCCGCACGTCGGCCTCGGGACGTTCCGTCTTGCGGTATGCCGCTTCGGAGGTATCGATCCCGGCGAGATTCACGTCGTGCATCACCACGTTCTCCGCGGCAGTCAGCATCGCTGGATCGACGTCGTCCGCGGTGACTCCGACGACGGTCGTGTGCATGGTGTGCACCCGTTCGCCGGCCGCGTCCGTGAACGTGTTGGTCACAGTGATCAGATCCCTGCCGGCGATTCTGCGCACCGATGACAGCTCGACGTCAGTGTGCAGTTCATCGCCGGCCACGATCGGCCGGTGCTGCTCGAAGACTTCTTCGGTCTGGAGGTACATGTCGTAACCGACGACCACCGATTCGAACAGGTGCCGGTTGGCGACCATGCCGGGGATCGACGTGAACGTCAGCGGCGCCACCAGGCCCGAATAGCCGAGTTTCGCGGCAGCCGCGACATCCCAGTGCGCGGGGTGATAGTCCTGCACCGCGCGCGCATACTCGCGCACCTTCTCAGAGGAGACCCGGTAGCTGTCGTCGACTCGGTAGTAGTGGCCGACGCGTGATTCGAGCGTTGACTTTTCTGCTGCTGCGGTCATGAATTGCTCAACTTTTCTATCGCCCGGTTCGCGGCGGCCGACCAAGGCACCCTAGCGCGCCGACATCCAGCCGGTAACGCCGCTGTGGAGCACCCGCCGGCCGCCGGCACACCATGTAGCCCCGTAACGTCTGCGGCCATGACCGTTTATGCCCTGAACCTCTTTAATATCGCCGACGCCGACGAGTACCGCGCATACTCACGCCGGTCACCCGCCGAGGTGGCGAGGCACGGCGGTCGGGTCGTCGCGCTCGGCAGCTTCCAGCATGCGGTTGTCGGCGACATCGAGCCGCGGCAAGTGCTGATACTGGTGGAATGGGAATCACGCGAGGCGTTCGACCGCTACTGCAACGACCCGGAAATCGCCGATCTGCATCCGCATCGTGAGAACGGATCATCGGGATACATTTGGCACCTATTCGACCGCCTCGACGACCTCAGGCCGATTCTGAACGCGGCTCATTAGCCGAAGCCGGGAACGCATCGGGTGGTCGGCGCTACAGCTGATCTTTAGCCGGTGCGCAGACGGTCCACCGTCCTTCTTCCTTGCGGAAGTACATAGTCTGCGATTGGTTGTCCTGGAACAGGAGGTTTGCAGACGCCGCGTTGCCGCGCACCACGACACCCCCGATCTTGAATTTTGGTTTGGCCGCGTTGGCCACCTCGCCTCCCGGGTCTGCTACGGAATCCAGATACGGCTCAGCTTCCTCGCGGCACATTAGCCCGGCGATTTCTTGCGGTTTACCCTTGCTGACCGATTCGGAGAAGGCGTTGATCAACGCTTTGATCTTGGTGGGGTCGCTGTTGTGGTAGTGGTGGTACGCCGCGATGGTCGCGATGCCGCCGCCGACGGCGATCACGATGACCGCGAGCGCGGCATACAACCAGCCGTTTCTACGTCGGCGCGGCGGCGGCCCAGGCGGGGGTGGCCCCCACCAGCTGCCGGCCGGCGGGGCCCACGGCCCGGGCTGCGGTGTGGGCGCCCCATATATCGGTTGCGGTAGGGGCGGCGGCCCATAGGGCGGCTGTGGCGGCCAGGACGCTCCGCCGTGCGGGTTACCGTGATTGGGCGTTGTCATATTGGGGCTCAGTCGATTTCATCGAATTGGGCGGTCATGGTTTCATCAAGCAGTGTGCCGAAATCTTCTGGGTCCTCGGGCACCCCGCCGTAGACGGTGACGGCCTGCCCCGGGGGAAGGTCGGGTGAGAGGCATACGTGTGAGTCCGCGGTGGTGGCCAGGAGCAGCAGGCGCGTGGGGTCTACCGCATCTCGCGGCCAGTTGGATTCCGGTAGTCCCTCTGGGCACCCCAGGTATTCGGCGTAGGTCTGCAGGTGCCGAGGTTGAATGGGGCCGTTGGACATCCAGTCGGGGCCGACGAAGCCAGCGTGCGTCTCGCGGTAGAAGCGGCGCACGGCGTCGGGGATCGCTTCGGCGAACCGCAACTCGGTGGTGTTGCACAGCGCCGGGTCCCACCCGATCCAGCAGACGACGTGCCGCCGGCCGGCGTCGTAATGCTCGACGGCGTAGACCAGGACCGCTTCCCCCCTGACGCGGCCGAGACGGACGTCCACGAGTTCGGTCTTGAATGCGCGGGCGAAGGTGGGAACCAATTCCAGAAAGTCGCTGTTCCACAGCGACACTGCTGCCGAGCGCCGGGCTTCCGCCGCATCGGATCGCGCGATCGGCCGCCAGGGTTCCGGCACATCGTCCGTGCATCCGATTTCGGCGAGGATGACCGGCTCGGAGTGGGTGACCCTTCCGAGAATCGCCTCGATTTCCGAGATTTCCACTGTCATCGGCTGGGCGGGAGTGTCGTGAGCAATTGGTTGATCAGGTCTTGCAGCGTCGCGCGGGTGTCATTCTCCAGTTGTATTTGCTCCTGGACCCACTTGGGGTCGGCGTCACCGATCCTGGCGACACTGTCCGAATTCTTCATGCCATTGGCATAGGCCGACAGCCATTGCAAATTTCGTGGCGAGTTGGCCACCACGTACATGTACTCGGCGGGCAGGTTGAGAAAGCCGGGCACGTACATCAGCTGAGCGATCGGAACAATATGGTCCACGACGACCGCGGGTCGCGAGGGATCGGTCGCCATGCCCGGTATCGGCGCGCCGTTGCGCGCCGGGTCGGGAGTGCCGACGCTCGGTTTGCTCTGCCCCTGCAGTACCAGATCATCAGGCCAAGGCCCCTTTTGACGCAGCTGCTTGAAGACTGGCTGCATCGGGGGAGCAACCGCTACCCCGCCCAGCGAATTCCTGGGCGGCGGGGCAGGCGGCGCATAACCCGGCGGCAGCCCGGCCTTCGCGGCGTTGATCTTGTCGATCCGGTCCTGGGAAGGTCTCGGCAGCGTTCCATGGTCGGCCAATTTGGCTATGACTGCCGCGCAACTGCTGAGATTCGCTTGCGCCTGACTGCCGCGGGCATTCAGTTGGGCGGCTTCGGCATCGTAAGCGTCGGCCGCTGCCTGCTCCCTCGGCACGACGAAGTCATGGGGTTGGGCGTTGTGGCGGGCGATCTCGGCATTTACCGAATCGAGGGCCCGCTGCTGGGACTCACAACCCTGCGGAGGTCCCGGTGCGGCAGCACCGGGCGCTATGGACATCTCACCCGTAAGGCCGAAAAGGAACAGGACCGCGGCCAACACGAAGACCAGCGACCGGACAGCCGCCGGCAGCGCCACCCGACTTATCGGCTTGTCACGCTTCATCTCGATGCGAGGTTACCCATTTTCTGTTGCCGACCCGCGGTGACGTTGTAGCCGAAGGCGCGGGCGCTTCGGCCGCCGGGTCAAAGTAGTCGGGGTTTGCTGTCACTTTTCGGCGCATCTCGACAACGCCGCGCTATGGACATCGATTCGCGATCGATGCGTCGAAGCACTACTTTTCCTATCGTGATCTCGTCAGCTGCCAGTGTCCTCGCGCGGTGGATTACTCCCGTCCTGACCATCGCGGCGCTTGCCGGCATGGGCCCCCTGCACGTTGCCCCAGCTCCCGCGGTGCGCTTGGCCAGCGACGGGGATCCGCTGGCCGGAGCGCCGTTCTACGTCAATCCCAACTCGGCGGCCATGCGCGCAGCGCAGAGCGCCGACCCGCCGAGCGCCGAGTTGACCGCGATCGCCAACACGCCGCAGGCGTACTGGATCGTCCCGGGCTCGTCGGCGTCCACCGTCGGGAAATACGTCGGCGACGCGAATGCCGCCGGCGCCATCCCGGTCCTGGCGATCTATGGAATCCCGCACCGCGATTGCGGCAGCTTCGCCGCGGGCGGCATGGGGTCGGCGGACGACTACCGCGGGTGGATCGACGGCATCGCATCCGGCGTGGGCGCCTCCCGGGTCGCGGTCGTCCTCGAACCCGACGCGCTCGCTATGGCCGATTGCCTGTCGGCCGATCAGCGCCAAGAACGCTACGACATGATCCGCTACGCGGTCGACACACTGACGCGGGATCCCAACGCGGCCGTCTACGTCGATGCCGGTCACTTGCGCTGGCACAGCGCCGAGGACATGGCCGCGAGGCTCAACCAGGCCGGCGTCGGCCACGCGCGAGGTTTCAGCGTCAACACGGCGAACTTCTTCACCACCGAAGACGAAATCGGCTACGGCGAAGCGATTTCGGGGCTCACAAACGGATCGCACTATGTGATCGATACGTCACGTAATGGCGCCGGGCCTGCGCCCGACTCCGAGCTCAACTGGTGCAATCCCAGCGGCCGCGCGCTGGGCACCCCGCCGACCGCGGCTACGGCCGGGGCGCACGCCGACGCCTACCTGTGGATCAAACGCCCCGGCGAGTCCGACGGGTCATGCGGCAAAGGTGATCCCGCAGCGGGCACCTTCGTGAGCCAGTACGCGATCGATCTGGCTCGTAAGGGTGGCCAGTAGTCGCGAGGCTGCACACGGGCAGGCGCGGCACTCGCGCGTCCGTGCAGCTACCGTACGAACGGCTCGCAGAGTGAGGTTCTCAACCCCTCACCACTGACGGTGAACATTCTTGGCGGCAGGTTCAAACCGCCAGCGAGCGTCAATCGCTGGCGTTACGCTCGGTGAATCAGCCAGGAGATTCGAGTTAGACATGAGCCATCTTGAGCGTCTCATCGGTGGGTTCATTGCAGCCGTCGCGTTGCTGATCGCCGCCAGCAACTTCCTCGGGTTACCCACCGCGTCCGCTGATCCGGTCTGCGGTGTGCCGGGAACGCCGCCGTGTGCGGGTCCTAGTCCGTTGACGCCCGAGCAGCAGTGCGCCTTCATCGCGTGGCGATCGATGATGCCGTGCAACTGGCTTGGGGTGCAAGTGCCCGCGGGCACGCCCGGCAGTTGGGACAACCCGCCAGCACCGCCGCCTCCAGCGCCGCCACCACCGCCACCCCAGCCCTGACCCTCCGCCTGCCGGACGTCAGATCTTCAAATAGCCCTTGTCGGCGGGAATTTGGGCGGCGGTGACCAACGACGAGGCGTCGCTGGCAAGCCAGACCACGATGTCGGAGATCAGGCCGGGTGCCGCCAGTGAGTCCGTCGGCAGCGCGCCCGGCGAGAAGCTGTGGATGTAATGCGGATGGTCCTGGAATACCTGGTACATCGACAGGTCGTTGCCCATCGGGGTGTCGGTGCCGTACGGGTGCACCGAGTTCACGCGGATACCGAATTCGCCGAGTTCGATCGCCAGCGAGTTGGTGAGGCCGACCACTCCGAATTTGCTTGCACAGTAGTGTCCGCAGCCCGGGACGGCTTTGATTCCCGCCGCGGAGCTGATGTTGATGATCGATCCGCCGTTACCGGCCGCGATCATCGGCGGCACAACGGATTTCATGGTGTTCCACAGCCCGGTGAGGTTTGTGTCGATGATTTCTTGCCATTGCTTGGCCGAAATCTCCCACAGGCGGCCCCAATTCAGCACGCCGGCGTTGGCGACGACGATGTCGAGTCGGCCGAATTGCTCGATCGCATTCGCCACGACCCGTTGCTGGCCGGCCAAGTCACGCACGTCCACCTCCGCGGCGAGCATTTTGCGCCCCTCGCCTTCCACCAGGCTGACGGTCTCGGCCAGGTCTTCCGGGAGCGCGGGGGGATAGCCGTTGTGTTCGGCGACGGGCGCGCACGCGTCGATCGCGACGATGTCGGCGCCCGCCCGGGCGAGGCGGACGCAGTGGGAGCGGCCCTGGCCGCGGGCGGCCCCGGTCACGTAGGCGACTCTGCCGGCTAGCGGCGCGGCGGGATCGGTCATGCCGACAACTCCTTTGAGTACGACGCTGGCTTAAACTGGCCGCCGCGAACAGCCTTCGTCACCGACAGCTTCCAGCGCCATTTGCGCACCTTAGCGACACGTGTTCAAGCTGGTCAACGCTTCACTGAGCGGCCGACACAAGCGGGCACGTTTTCGATCACCGTGATTGCGATAGGAATGCCCGCGCGGGCGGATTGGTTGGTTGACCTTATGCCCACCGGAATCATTCTCATGGCCCGCCCTGATGCTGCCAACCTGGTCGACGACGTGATCGCCCAGGCCCGAGAAGCCTACGGACACGGAGTCACCCAGGTGTGGCTGCCTCAGCAGCAGAACTATGACGCGATCGCGCTAGCGGCGCTCGTCGGGGCTGCCGTGCCCGGCCTGGGCGTGGGAACGTCGGTGGTCCCGATCAATCCGCGCCACCCGCTGATCGTCGCTTCGTTGGCGCAAACCGCACAGGCCGCTGCGCACGGCAACTTCAGCCTTGGGCTCGGGCTGGGTGCCCGCCAGATCGAACGCGAGGCCTTCGGCACCGACTGGTCGAACACCATCACCCGATTGCGGGAGCATCTGACGATCCTCGGGTCGGTGTTCAACAACGCCGCAGTCGATTTCCACGGCAGCGAACTCAGCGCGAGCCCGACCTGGCCGGTACAGGTTCCGGGCGGGACGCCCATCCCCGTGTATGTGGCGGCGATGGGCCCAAAGGCGTTGCGGGTCACCGGCGAACTGGCAGACGGAACATTGCCGTATCTGGCCGGGCCCCGGACCATCGGCGAATTCATCGTGCCGGAGATCACGAAGGCGGCGGCCGATGCGGGTCGCCCCGCGCCGCGCGTCATCGCCGCCGTTCCGGTGCTGTTGTCCGACGATGTCGAGGCCGCCGAGGCCGTCGCCGCGCAACAGCTGAGCATGTACGAGAGCATCCCGTCGTATCGCAACGTAATCGCCAGGGAAGGAGTCGCCAGCATCACCGAGCTCGCCGCCATCGGACCCGAGGAACGTGTCGTGCGGCAGCTACGCCGTTATCGCGATGCGGGCGCCACCGACGTGGTGATCAGCCCGATCGACCGCTCAGCGTCTGCGGACCGGGCAGCGTTATGGAGACTCACCGCCGCGCTGTGAACCGCCACTCGCACCGGCATGGCCGTGCGACGGTTACCGGATGACAAGCGTCACCGTGCCGTCTGTCGCCGCAAGGATTCGAGCCCACGCCTTGCCCGAGGCACCGGAACGATTCGCGCGCGAGGCCGCGCCGTTCGGAGCCATCACGTCGAATCGTCTGCGAGAGCAGGGAATTCGGCAGTGGGTGGCGCTGCGCCGGAGCTAGGGTCAGTCCGCGGCGGCCAGCACGTCACGCACTGCATCGTCGACCGTGCTCAACAATTCGGGATCTATGCCTGCGCGGCCGCGAACCAGAACCGATGCGTTATTGGCCGGCGGCAGTCCCTCGGCCGGGCACAGCCCGTCGGGCAGCTTGCCGATCGTCGGCAGCAACGCCACTCCGAGCCCCGACCGTACCGCCGCGTACAGTCCGGACAGATCGCCGCACTCGGCAGCAATTTCATAGGGGATGCCGTGGTTTTCGAGGATGGCGAAGGCCGGCTCACGCAAGGTGCACGGCTCGGAGAAGATCACCAGTTGCAGTGGTTCGCGCGCGGGCACGGCCAGCGTCCGCGCCGAAATCCATTGCAGGCGAACGATCCCGGAGGCGTTGGCGCGGTCCAAGCCCGCCCCGTCGAGCATGATCGCCAAGTCGACCAGCCCGCGTTCGATCGAGTCGGCCAGGGACACGTTGCGGTCCAGCCGGAAGCGCACCCGCCGGTCGGGAAGCCGATCCCGCAGCACGCCGGTCAGTCCGGACAGCATCACGTCCGCGCCGTGCTCGGTGGCCCCGATCGTCAAAAGCTTGGGTTCGGTGGCGCCCAGGTCGTCAAGCGCGGTGTCGTGCGCGGCCAGTATCGCGCGGGCGTGTCGCAGCGCCTTCAGGCCAATCTCGGTGAACACGATGCCGCGCCCGGAGCGCTGGATCAGCGGCTGGCCGACCACGGTCTCGACTTTCCGCAGGTGCTGGCTCACCGCGGACTGACTCAGATGCAGCGCCGCGGCGGCGCGGTGAAACCCGCCGCAGTCGGCGACCGCGACGAGGCTGCGCAGCGGCGCGATGTCGAGCACCTGGGTCATAGCTGCACCATAGTCCGATTAGCAAATTCGATCAATCGGCACGTTGTTCAAACGAAATTCAAGACACGAACCGCGTTATCGATAAGGCATTGCGATCAATCGTGATCAGCAATAATCGTTGGACTGCGGGGGTCGGTCTGGGCCAGCATGGGTCGCATGGACTTGCCCCGGATGCCGCTGACCACCGCGTCGGCGGTGACGTTCTTCTACGCGCTCGGCTATCCCATCGGAGTGCTGGCGGTGACCGCCATGGCGCCCATGGCCGCGCTGGTGCTGCGATTCGGTTTGGCCGCAATGATTCTGGCGATCTGGGCCGCGCTGGCCAAGGCGCCCTGGCCGCGAGGAGCGCAGCTCGGCCACGTCGCGGTGGTCGGCCTGCTCATCCAAGCCGTGCAGTTCTGCTGCCTCTACGAGGCCGTCCAGCTCGGATCGCCAGCGGTGCTGTGTGCGGTGGTGATCGCGATGAACCCCGTCGCCACGGCCATCCTGGCCGCCGTGTTCTTGCGCGAGCCGCTGGGATGGCACCGGGTGGCCGCGCTCGGCTTCGGTGTCGTCGCGGTGTTGGCCGCATGCGCGCGAAGGCTTGCGGCCACCCATGGGGTCGACCCGGTCATCGTGCTGCTTGGGGTTGGGTTGCTTGGGCTTTCGGCCGGCGGCGTCTATCAGCAGCGGTTCTGTGCCGGTGTCGACTTTCGGACGATGAGCGCACTGCAGAATGCGGTCGGGCTGCTTCCCGCCGCGGCGCTGGCGATGCTGACGCCGTTCACCGTGCACGACGGGCGGCAGGCCGTGATCGCGGTCGCCGGCATGGTGCTGCTGAATGCGACGCTGGCGGTGAGCCTCTACGTCCGCGCCATCAATACCCACGGCGCGGGGGCGGTGGCAATGCTGTTCGCCGTAATTCCAGCGGTCGCCGGGGTGCTGTCGTGGCTCATCCTGGGTCAACGACCGGACGCCGGCGTCGCGGTCGGCCTGGTCTTGGGCGGCTTCGCCTGCTGGCTCAACAGCAGGGCGTCCCGGCCTCGTCGCGCGACGAAGGAGAGTGCTGAATCCATCCGGACCTGGGAGGGGTCTCCGGTTGGCCAGCCGGTTCATGCGTCGTGCGGGCCGTCGACGTCGCGAAGGTAGTACCCGCTCGGGCTTCGGATTTGCCGCGATGCCAAGCCATTCGGCCGACCGAGGGTGGCGGGCGGACGGCGGCGATCCGGATTCTCGGCGATGTGGCAGCCGTCTCCGAGAAGTGGACAGCCATGCGCCCGGCCCCGCACACTGCGGCTACGGTGATCTCTATGACGCCGGCCAGCCGTTCCTCCGCAAAGCCGGTAAAGCGCCGCCCCAAAGACCGCAAGGCGCAGATCGCCCGGGCCGCCTCAGACGCTTTCAGCGAGCTCGGCTACCACGCGGTCAGCATGGAAAACATCGCCGCTCGCGTCGGGGTCTCGGCGGCGGCGCTCTACCGGCACTCGCACGGCAAATACGACCTGTTCCGCTCCGCGGTCCTTGAACTCGGGCAGCGGCTCGTGGACGCCACGGAGTTCGCCGATCACCTGCCCGACGACGCCGATCCTGGGGAGACGCTACGTGCACTGATCGGATCGCTGATCGACACCGCGATTGTGAACCGCACCGCGGGGGGACTTTACCGGTGGGAAGGTCGCTACCTGCACGCCGAAGACCAGAGAGTGTTGTCCGAGCAGGTCAAGCTGGTCAACCGGCGTCTGCAGCGGCCGTTGATCAGCCTCCGGCCCAAACTGCAATCACGGGAGCGTTGGGTGCTCTCGGTGGCGGCGCTGAGTGTCGTCGGCAGCATCACCGACCATCGTTCCCGGCTGGGCGACGGCGAGATTCGGGCGACGTTGGCCGACATCGCGGCCGCCGTGATGAGGTCCGACGTGCCGGTGCCACCGGCCAGCAGGCCGAAATCCCAACGGGCAGCGACGATTACGAGCGCGGTCGGTAGCTACGAATTGCTGTTGCACGAATCGATCCGGTTGTTCAACGAACGGGGGTTCCGCGAAACCGGTATGGAGGACATCGCCACGGCTGTGGGCATACCGGTAGCGAGCATCTACCAGTACTTTCCGAGCAAGGCCGCGATACTGGCAGTCGCATACCGGCGCGGCGCCGACCAAGTCTCCGGTGACCTGTCCACTATTTTGGCCGCAGGCGGTGATCCGGAGCACTCGCTCACGCAGCTGATCGATGCCTTCGTCACGCGTTCGTTCGCCAACCCAGAATTGGCCCGTGTCTACTACACGGAGCGCAACAACCTGCCCGACACGGACGCGGTACTCCTCTACAACATCAACCGCTCCACCGTCGAGTCCTGGGCCCGGCTGGCCGTAGCGGCGCGACCCGACCTAACGCTCGGCCGCGCTCGATACGCCGTACACGCTGCGCTCGCACTCGCCGTCGACATCGGCCAGCTCGTGATGCCCGGCCCGAGCGAGCCCGCACGCATGACGGTGCGCCGCCTGATGGAAATCACGTTGCTTGGCGAATCTGACACAACTCCCCGCAAGGCCGCTAGGGGCGGGACGCAACGCCGCTGAGTCCACGGGGATGCACGCCGACTTCAGGTCGGAATGACGCTGCACTTGTTCTGGCGTCACTAAAGCGTGACGGCACGCCAGGCTGTCCCTAACACCATGCCGCTCAGGAAAACCTCTCGACCGGATGAATGGCTCCATGGCAACGAACGCTACCCAATATCTCGAATCATGATTAACATAGTCGCCATCCGTACCGGGCATCACGGACTCTCCACCTTGCTCTTGCGCCGACGCGCCCGGGGGAGGTTGCCGCGCGAAAGGCACGCCGATGCTGCACAGGCTTCGCCAACTACTGGACTACCAGTTGACGATCGCCGAGCTACTGGGCCTGGCCGTCCTGCTGGGCACGCCGTATCTGATCGTGGGCGTGATCTGGTCGTCCACCCATACGAGCCATCTACGTGACATGCACGGGATCGATTTGGTGGTGTCCTTTCTCGGCTCAATCGTGTCCTGGCCCGTGCTGCTGTTTGCCAACGTCTGCATGACGTAAGAATCGACATGACTAGACGCGGGCCCCTGGTTTTCTCGGTGGCCATAGTGGCCTTGGCCGCAGGACTTTTCGCGCTGCGCTTTCCGGTCTTCATCGACGCGTACGACCAGTACGGCTGGCAAGTCAAGTGCGGCAGCGGATTCACCACCGACCTGACCCAAGCGTCGAGTGCCGACAGCGGACCAGATCATGTGGTCCGATCAACCGGCGCCTCGCGCTCGAATTACGTTGCACGATGTGATGACGCGCTGACGATCCGGCGCGCGTGGGCAATCCCCACGGCAGCCTTAAGCGGCCTCACACTGACATGGCTGGCCACGATGGCACTCGCACACGACCGGCGGCGCACCGAAGTCGTTACTGATCATCCAATGGCTGACCACCTGCGTGATCCGTGATCTCCCACGGAGAACAGATGGCGATGATCGCGCCGGCGCGACAGCCCGGTCCCCTGGCAAAACCACCTACCGTGTGCTCTCGTCAGGCAGGTCACGCCGGGACTGGTGCAATCCCGGGGCGTCCGGGTCATCGTCCTGGTGATCCAGTTGCTCCTGCAACTTGCGCTGTTCCTCGGTCGCCTGCCTGGCGTCCTCGGGGGCGGGTGGTGGGTCGAAATTGACTTGCTGGTCCACGGGGGATCTCCTCTGAGCGTCTGCGTGCTCCAGTCAGGGTCTCCCGAATCCCACGCACCAAACCTGTCGGCTGTCCGTGGCCGGCTAGCCGAGGTGCGCGGACAGCAGCCAGGCCCCCATCGACTTGCGGCCGTTGCCCTCGTCGCGGATGTTTGCACCCCCGAAGGCCTGGAAGCCTTCCAGGAAGCTGTCGGGCACGTTGGCGTGAATCCGGGCCGGCCGGATGTCGTCAACCACCCAGTACTTGGAGACCACGTCCCGTAGCTCGTCCTCGGTGACCGCGTTGACCGGGCCGTCGGCCGGCATGCCCGCGCGGTCGAAGACGAGCACGAAATAGGAGGCGCCCGGTGCGGCGGCACGCACAATGGACTGCTGATAGCCCTCGCGCAACTCGACGGGCATCGAGTGAAAAAGGGTGCTGTCGACGATGGTGCCGAAGCGTCCGTCGTAACCGCCGAAAGCACTGATGTCGGCGACGTCGAACGTGGCATTGGCCAGGCCGCGCCTGGCGGCCTTCTCGCGTGCCAGTTTGATGGCGGTGGGTGACTGGTCCAGGCCCACCGTGGTGAATCCGCGCTCGGCGAGGAACAACGACACCGCCGCCTCCCCGCACCCCGCATCGAGCACGTCGCCATGGAACTTGCCGGCCTCGATGAGGGCCGCGATCTCCGGTTGCGGCTCGCCGATGCTCCACGGCGGCCGATTGCCTTCACCCATCTCGGGGGCCTCGCCCCGGTAGGCGGATTCGAACATATCTTGAGTCGGCTGAGACATACGACCTTTATATCAACGAGACTGATATATGTCAACGACCCTGATGCGTGCCAATCCGGACTTACCCGAGGGTCGCCGTCAGGTAACCGGAGTCTTCGCCGAACGAAGCCAGCTCGTCATCGGGCACCTGGAACCCATGGGCGGCGAAGGCCTGGTCGGTTGTCCGGATGTCGACGCGCCAGCCATGCCCGGCCAGGTACTCGGCCGCGGTGTTGCGGTCGCCGGTGTAGAAGAGTTCGGCCAGGTTGATCTTGGAGCCGAGACGCTGCGACCGTTCGGTCAGCTTCTGCGCCCAGTCCGACGGAATGTTGCGCAGATCCATGTGCTCGGTGGCGATCCGGCTGCCCGTCGCCGACAAGGCGACGATGTTGTCGAACAAGCGGTCCTGCGCCTCGGGCGGTAGGTAGACCAGCAGGCCTTCGGCGCTCCAGGCCGTCGGCGCCGTCGCGTCGAGTCCGGCCTCGACCAGCGCGGCCGGCCAGTCCTCGCGCAGGTCGATCGCCACCGTGCGGCGCTCAGCGGTGGGTTCGGCACCCAGCTCGGCCAGTACCCGCGTCTTGAACTCGATCACCTCGGGCTGGTCGATCTCGTAGACAATTGTTCCCGCCGGCCAGGCCAGCCGATAGGCCCTGGTGTCCAGTCCGGACGCCAGAATCACCGCCTGCCGAATACCGGATTCGGTTGCCTGCGTGAAGAAGTCGTCGAAGTAGCGGGTGCGCACCGTAATCTGTTCGTTCACGGCCCGGCGGTTCAGCAGGGGATCGTCGGACCGGTCGACCTCGTGATCGATGAGCTTGACGAAGACGTCGCTGCCTACGGCGCGAACCAGGGGATCGGCGAAGGGGTCGTTCAGCAGGGGGTCCGGCCCCTGCGAGGCGATCGCCCGTTGCGCGGCGACCGCCGTCGCGGTCGCTCCGACGCTGGAGGCCAAATCCCACGTGT
The DNA here is from genome assembly GCF_001672745.1 of Mycobacterium sp. E1386. NCBI lineage: Bacteria > Bacillati > Actinomycetota > Actinomycetes > Mycobacteriales > Mycobacteriaceae > Mycobacterium > Mycobacterium sp. E1386. Next base: position 9,646 of record NZ_LZKH01000097.1, on the reverse strand, counting down.
CGTTCTCGGTGCGGGCCACTACCCGTCTCCTCTCCGCTATTAGTTAGCTCATTTAAGCGACTAAGCCCACTCTACGCTTCCTGGACCGACCATTCGCCGATGCGCCCGGGGGTGACGAAGGCGCGACGACGTGTTGAGATCAGGTATGGCCGACGACATCGAATTGAGCCCGAGGGACTGGGTACGCGAGCAGACCGAGCAAATCTTGAAACAGGGCACGACCGATGGGGTCGAGATTCTCGATCGGCCCGTCGTCCTGGTGACGGTCACCGGGGCGAAGTCCGGCAAAAAGCGTTACGTGCCAATGATGCGCGTCGAGAGCGAGGGTCGTTACGCGATGGTCGCGTCGAAAGGCGGCGCCCCCGCGCATCCGTCGTGGTATTTCAATCTGAAAGCCAATCCCGAGGTCACGTTGCAGGATGGCGAGAGGGCCGTCGCGCTGAGGGCACGCGAGCTCGCGGGGTTGGAGCGCGAGCAGTGGTGGAAGCGGGCCGTCGAAGCCTATCCGCCCTACGCGGAATATCAGACCAAGACGACGAGGCAGATACCGGTCTTCGTGCTGGAGTAATGAACCGCGCGTCAACCTGTTTCGGTAAATAGCGCCGCCGGATATTTCGCCGCCGCCCACGGCAAAAGATTTGCATTCGATATGCGGGCGGGCCGTCAGGTTGCGACCCGCTTGACTGCCCCATACGTTCGATATGCATAAGGCCGCACACGCCTGGCACAACAACGACGTTTGTGGAGATCAGAAATTGCCAGTGCCACAGGGCTTTACATCGCAACGATCCGGGCGCATCACGGGCTGATATCCGGCGCGCTTCCTCATGCACATCTCCAGGGAGGGCCGATGCAACACGCCGGGACGGCGGGTCGACAAGACTCCGAAACAGGTCAACCAACTCGAGCTGACCGGTGGCGTGCGGCCATGCAATACGACTTGCCGGCCTCGTTAGTGGTTTTCCTGGTGGCACTTCCGTTGTCACTCGGGATCGCGATCGCCTCGGACGCGCCAGTACTATCCGGCTTGATAGCGGCGATCGTCGGCGGGATCGTCGCCGGGTGTATCGGCGGATCACCGTTGCAGGTCAGTGGTCCGGCCGCTGGGCTCACGGTGGTCGTCGCCGACCTGGTCTCCCAGTTTGGCTGGGCGGTAACCTGTTTGATCACGGTGATCGCGGGAGGACTGCAGGTCATGCTGGGAATCAGCCGGATTGCGCGCGCCGCCTTGGCGATCTCACCGGTTGTCGTGCACGCCATGCTGGCCGGCATCGGAATCACCATCGCGCTGCAGCAGGTGCACGTATTGCTGGGCGGCGAATCGCAGAGCTCGGCCTGGACAAACGTCGTCGGCCTGCCTGCGCAGATCGTCGGCGCGCACCTGCCGGGGCTCGTGCTGGGCCTGCTCGTCATCGCCATTCTGATCGCCTGGCGGCGGGCGCCGGCGCGATTGGCCAAGATCCCTGGCCCACTGGTCGCCATCGTCGTCGTTACGATCATGTCGGTCACGTTGCCGTTCAACGTATCCCGCATCAGGTTGGAAGGCTCGGTGCTGGAGGCGCTGCAGCTGCCGCAACTCCCGGATGGGAATTGGGGAGCCGTCGTGATCGCGGTGATCACTGTCACGCTGATCACCAGCGTTCAGAGCCTGCTGACCGCGGTCTCGATCGACCGCATGCACACTGGGCAGCGCACCGATTTCAACCGCGAGCTGATCGGACAGGGCGCGGCCAACATGGCGTCCGGCGCAATCGGCGGGCTTCCCATCGCCGGCGTGATCGTGCGCAGCGCGGCTAATGTCAACGCTGGAGCCAAAACCCGCGCCTCGACGATCATGCACGGGGTCTGGATTCTGCTGTTTGCCGTCCCGTTCGCGGGATTGGTCGAACAGATCCCGACCGCGGCGCTCGCCGGCTTGCTCATCGTCATCGGTATCGAGCTGCTCAAGCCTGCTCACATCGAGACAGCCTTGCGCAACGGCGATCTCATGGTCTATCTGGTGACCATTGCCGGTGTCGTTTTCCTGAACCTGTTGCACGGCGTCATGATCGGGCTGGCCGTGGCGATCGTGGTGACCGGATGGCGGGTGGTTCGGGCCAGGGTGGAGGCCAGGCATGTGGGCGACGAATGGCATGTGTTCATCGAAGGGGCGTGCACGTTCCTGGCCCTGCCCCGGCTGACGGGTGTTCTCGCGACGATCCCCGAACGCACCAGGGTCACCGTCCACCTGACGGCCAACTACCTCGATCACGCTGCCCACCAAGCCATCAGCGACTGGCAGCGTCGGCACTGTGCCACGGGGGGAGCGGTGACGGTTGACAGCGGACCGATGGAATCCTATGGGGGCGTGCGTAAGCCGTCCAAGGCCAACCGTCGCGCGGTTCACCTCAGCTTGGTCGAAGCGGACACTGGCTAGCTCCGTCGCCACGCTCAGGACGCGTAGGCCGTAGGGTTCCGCTACGTCAGGTCGGCGGCGATCCGCTTCAGCACGGCAAGGTGATCATCGACGGTGTCTTAGGGGCCGTCCCACCCCTGGTGCACGTTCGGGTCGGCGCCCACCACGTGGTCGTAGGCGAGGATGTGGGTGAATCCGAGTCCTTCGACGCCCTCGCCGTACGCGCGCACGACCGCGGGGTCTCCGCCGAGCTCGGTTTGCGGGAACACAACTCCTATGCGCATTGGCGGTGCAACCAAGCCGCAGCGGAATTGCTTCCCGCGCGCGATGAAAAAGTCTGGGACGGTGCCGTCTTCGCGCCTCTCGGCAAGTGGTCGCTCGAAGCGACGGTTTTGAGGTGGTACCCGGGGGAATGTCCGACACCGTCGGGTCCTTCAACGAAGGGTGCCGCCCGAATATTTCGCCGAGACCCGATGATGGTCGGGTGACAACGAAAAAGATCAGGGACGCGCTGCGGATCGGTGACTTCGAGCCGACGTTCGAAGCCGAGCTGACCGCGCGCTACGAGATTCCGAAGCTCCCCGACGGCCCGGGGCGAGCCGATTTCCTGGCCGAGCACGCGGCCGACGTTCGGGTGGTGCTCACGTCGGGGTCGCCCGGCGTCGACGCCCACACGATCGCGGCGCTGCCCCACCTGGAGGCGATCGTCAACAACGGCGCCGGGGTAGACCTGATCGACCTGCCGGCGGCGCGGCGTCGCGGCATCGGCGTCAGCAACACCCCCGACGTGCTGTCGGACACCGTGGCCGACACCGCCCTGGGCCTGATCCTGATGACGCTGCGCCGTTTCGGGGCCGCCGACCGCTACGTGCGGGCGGGCAGCTGGGTGCGCGACGGCCCATTCCCCTACGCCCGCGACGTCAGCGGCCTGCAGGTCGGGATCTTGGGCCTGGGCCGCATCGGTTCGGCCATAGCGGCCAGGCTGGCCGGATTCGACTGCGCCATCGCCTATCACAACCGCCATCGCATCGACGGATCGCCGTACCGCTATGCCGACTCGCCCTTTCAGCTGGCCGAATCGGTCGACGTCCTCGTCGTGGCCACCACGGGCGACCCCAACGCGCGCCATCTGGTCGACCGAAGCGTCCTCGAGGCGTTGGGGCCCGAGGGTTACCTCGTCAACATCGCGCGCGGCAGCGTCGTCGACCAGGACGCGCTGGTGGAGTTGCTGGCCGGCGGTGCCCTGGCCGGCGCGGGGCTGGACGTCTTCGTCGACGAACCCCACGTGCCGGCCGAGCTGTTCGACATGGACAACGTGGTGCTCTTCCCACACATCGGCAGCGCCACCGCAAGGACTCGGAGGGCGATGGCGCTGCTGGCGATCCGCAACCTGGAGACTTACCTCGACACCGGTGAGCTGGTGACACCGGTGCTGCGACCGCGCAAGTGACAGCGGGGGTGCGCCTCTGTCAGATGCCTCACACCAGATGGTCCGGCACCCGATTAACGGGTACTAGGCCATCCACCATGAGTGACACGACCCAACGCCAGCTCGGAGACACCGACAGTCCCATCGAGGACGAGCTCGAGGATGCCTTCAGCAGGATGCTCAGCGAGGGCACCCAGCGTCTGCACCGCACCTGGCGCGGCGTGTTGGTCACCGGCTTTTTCGGCGGGACCGAGGTGGGGATCGGAGTGCTCGCCTACCTGTCGGTGCTGGACGCGACACACCGGCCACTGTTGGCCGGATTGGCTTTCTCGATCGGCTTCCTGGCCCTGCTTCTGGGCCGCAGCGAGCTGTTCACCGAGGGCTTCATCATTCCCGTCGTGACCGTGGCCGCCAAACGCGCCAGCTTCGGGCAGCTGGCCAAGCTGTGGGGCGGCACCATGCTCGCCAACCTCGTCGGCGGTTGGGTGATCATGTGGCTGATCATGACCGGTTTCCCCGAGCTGCACGCCCAGACCATCGAGTCCGGCACCCATTTCGCCAGCGCGCCGGTGTCGGCGCAGAGCATGGTCCTGGCGATCCTCGGCGGCATGGTCATCACGTTGATGACCCGGATGCAGCACGGCACCGATTCCGTGCCGGCCAAGATCGCCGCGGCCGTCGCCGCCGCGTTCCTGCTCGCCGGGCTGCGGTTGTTCCACTCGATTCTTGATTCGCTGCTGATCTTCGGCGCGCTGGTCACCGGGAACGCGCCCTTCGGTTACCTGACGTGGCTGGGCTGGTTCGGCTACACCGTGGTGGGCAACATGATCGGCGGGCTGCTGTTCGTGACCTTGCTGCGGCTGCTGCGCAGCAAGGATCGGCTCGAGGAGGAACGCGCAGACGCCGAGTCGCTGTGATCCTCAAAGCAGTTGCGGCATAACCTCACTCGCCAGCAGTTCCAGGTGCGCCAAATCGGTTAGGTCCAGCAGCTGGGTGTAGACGCGTTGCACGCCGAGGAGTTTCCACGCGCCCAAGTTGTCCACGATCTCCGCGGGAGTGCCGACCAGCGGGCTGTTCGAGCGCAGCTCGTCGAGGTCGCGGCCGATCGCGGCGGCGCGGCGGGCCACCTCACGGTCGTGACGGCCGGCGCAGAGCACGAACGCGCTCGAGTAGACCATCGAGCCGGCCGGTCTGCCCGCCTCGGCGACGGCGTCCGCTACCCGCTGAAATTGCTTCTCGGCCACGTCGATCGGCGCGAACGGGATGTTGAACTCGGCCGCGTACTTCGCCGCCAGTTGCGGGGTGCGGTTGGCACCGAGACCGCCGATCACGATCGGTGGATGTGGGCGCTGCGTCGGTTTGGGCAGGGCCGGCGACCCGGTGATGGTGTAGTAGTCGCCGGCGTAGTCGAAGGTCTCTCCAGGTTTCGTCGTCCACAGCCCGGTGACAATGGCGAGCTGTTCACTGAGCCGGTCGAACCTCTCCCGCAGCGGGGGAAAGGGAATCCCGTATGCCTGGTGCTCCTTCTCGAACCAACCGCTGCCCAGGCCGAATTCGACGCGCCCCGCGCTCATGTCGTCCACCTGTGCCACCGCGACGGCCAGCGGACCCGGATAGCGGAACGTTGCGGAGGTCACCAGGGTGCCCAGCCGGATGCTTGACGTCTCCCTCGCGATCGCGCCCAGGGTCACCCACGAGTCGGTGGGACCCGGCAGTCCGTCGCCGCTCATCGCCAGGTAGTGGTCGGACCGAAAAAACGCCGCGAAGCCCAGTTGCTCAGCGGTTTGGGCTACGGCGACCTGATCGGCGTAACCGGCGCCCTGTTGCGGTTCGATGAAGGCACGGAATTCCATAGGATCCCTCTGTATGTCGTTGTACGGCAACCCGATTCCGAACGTGTACCCGCCTGTGGCCAAAGCGAGACGCGAACGGGTTTAGCACCCCACCCGCACGTGGGTATGCCCTTAGCATGACCTCACTACTTCCACCCAGGGTCGTGACGCCCGCGCGATTGACCTGCGCCGGCTCCGCCGACGCGGTCACGGCGGCGGGAATGCGCCGTGCCCTGCGCCGGTGGCTCCAGGAAGTGACCGAGGCCCCGGCCGAGGTGCGCGACGACATCATTCTGGGCGTCAACGAGGCGCTGGCCAACTGCGTCGAGCACGCATACCGCGCCCAGAACACGGTCGGCACCATGAAACTGCAGGCCAGCTACGATCCTGCCGCCCAATCGATTAGCGTTTGTGTCAGCGATCGTGGATCCTGGCACCACCCCTCCCCGCAGCGGCTCAACGATCCGCGGCGATCCCGCGGCCTGATGCTGATGCATGCGCTCGCCGACCACTGCACCATCAACGCCCGGCCGAACGGCACGACGGTGTACCTGGACTACACCACCAGGCCCTAACTCACACGCCGACGGCGCGCTCGAGGTCCTTCAACGAGGTCTCCAAGTGGCCCAGCAGCCGCTGAAGGTGCGGAACACTGCGGCGGCAACCCACCAGACCGAAGTCGAGGTTGTCGGCGTTGTTGGTGACCGTGATGTTGACCGCCTGCCCGTCGAGCGGGATGGACAGCGGATAGTTGCCGTCCAACCGGGCGCCACGCCAGTACAGCGGCTCGGAGGGACCGGCCGAGACGTTGGAGATGACGATGTTGAAGGGCGGTGAGGCAGCCGACAGGTACCCGGGGATCAGCCCGAAGAACAGGCCGCCGATATTGAACGCCGACAGGGCCAGTTGCTGGACCGGTGGCAGTTGCTGGAATACCTCTTTGGTGTCGCGGATCGACGTGCTGACGATCTCCAGGCGCCGCCCCGCGTCATCGAGGTCGGTCGCGAGGTTGCACAAGAACGTGCCGACCAGGTTGCCGCCGCGGTCGTCGTCGGCCTTGCGCAGATTTACCGGCACCATCGCGGTCAGCGGCGCGTCGGGCAGGGCATCCTGGTCCAGCAAGTAGGCCCGCAGCGCCCCGGAGCACATGGCGAGCACGACGTCGTTGACCGTCACCCCGGCCGCCGACTTGATCGCCTTGATCCGGTCCAGCGACCAGGACTGCGCGGCCACCCGCCGGGCACCGCCGATCCGGACGTTGAACATGCTGCGCGGCGCCCGGAACGGCAGGGTCAGTTGCTGTTCGAGCAGCGCCGCCCGGGCCAGCTTCAGCGTGGATGGCGCCAAGGCGAGCGCCGACCCCGCCGTGCGGCCGGCACGCTCGATCAGCGACTGGTTCTTCTGACCCTTGCTGCGTTTGCGCGGCCCCAGGGTCCACGGGACGCGCACCTCGTCGTCGTGCGGGTCGGGGGTGAACGCGCGCTGCACCAGCCGCATCGCGGATACGCCGTCCATCAGGGAGTGGTGGTACTTCGTGTACACGGCGTACCGGCCGTCCTGGAGCCCCTCGACGAGGTGGGCTTCCCACATCGGGCGGTGACGGTCGAGCAGGCTGCCGTGCAGCCGGGACGCCAGCTCCAGCAGATCGCGGACCCGCCCCGGTTCCGGGAGCGCCGAGCGGCGCAGGTGATAGTCGAGCTCGACGTCGTTGTCGAACGACCACGCGAGGTTGGTCAGTCCGCCGAAGAAGGCGGGGTGCTTGCGAAACAGTGGCTGCACGTCAGTGCATTCGAGCATGGCCTGATAGGCCTCACGCACGAAATGGGGCCCGGCGTCCTCGGGCGGCTCGAAAAGCTGAAGCGATCCCACGTGCATCGGGTGCTCGCGGGACTCCCCGATGAGGAACAGCGCATCCGTCGGCGATATCGGTTCCATGGTCAACCCCGTTCATTTCGCTGCACCGTCCGCGCGGTACACGCCCATCTCCTAGTAGCCGCGGTGAGCGTTTGCTAATCCCGAAAGGCGATTCCGAATCCGGTCCCGGGCCGAAGGGCTTGCGGGCGCCGTCGTTTGGGTACATGGATGCGAACACTGGCGCACGGGGAGTTGAATGTCGGCGGGTTTGGAGTGTCCGAAACGGATGGAGTTCGGACCGTGCGGCGGGGTGCGACCCGACGGCCAATGCGAGATGCGGCCGGGTGCGTGCGCGTTCGACGACGTGGTGGCGTGGTCAGGCCCTCAACCCGCGGCGCGTCCCGCTCGTGCGCCGTTGGTGCTCACCGACTTCAGTTGCTCCCCGTTCGATCGCCGCGACGACGCGGCGACCGCGGCCGCGCTGGCGCCCGGATGCGATGCCGTCCTCGTCGGGGAGCATCAGAACAAGCCCGATTTCCCGCCGACGCTCATGGGGTCACTGCTGCTCGACGCCGGCGTGACGCCGTGGATCACGCTGTCGTGCCGAGACCGCAACCGCGTGCTGCTCGAGCAGGAACTACGGGGGTTGCGCAGCATCAACGTGGAGACGGTGTTGTGCGTGACGGGCGACGGGCGCGGCTATGACGTGCGTCCGGACGTCACGCAGACCTTCGACCTCGACGGTCCCCGCCTGGCCTCGCTGGCCGCTTCGACGGGCGTGGTCGCCGCGGTGCCCGAAACGCCTACCGCCCCGCCCGTACACGCCCGGCCCGCCCGGTTGGTCGAGAAACAACGGGCAGGAGCGAGCCTGGCGGTCCTCAACCACGTGCCCCGTCCGGAGATCGTCGCCGACTTCATGACCATGGCGCGGGCCGTGGGTCTGGCGATCCCGGTGATCGCGGCGGTCGCAGTGTTCACCGACAACGCCTCCGCGGCGGTGCTAGAGGGCTTGCCCGGCCTGAAACTCGATCAGGCGGTGACGGAGCGGGTATTGGGCGCGCCGGATCCGGTGGCCGCGGGGATCGCGGCGGCGGTGGCCGAGGCCCGCGCGCTGCTCTCGATCGAAGGCGTCGACGGAGTCAACGTGTCGGGTCTGGCGTCCGCGTCGGGCGGGCGCGCGGGGGCGGAAATCAAGGCGGAGGTCGGTCGTCGAATAAGGGTGGGGGCGTCGTCGTGACAGAAGCGATGGAGGCAGAGTTCGACACCGTCGCCGAGTGGACGGCGCAAGTGGCGGCCGACCTCGGGCCGGACTATTACGTGCCCGCCGGTTGCCGGGGCAGCGGCAGTCCGGCCGCCCTCGACTGGTTGATAGCGGAGATGGCCCTGGCGCCCGGTGCCACGTTGCTGGACTCCGGGGCGGGCGTCGGGGGCCCCGCGGCCTACGCGGCCCGAGAGCGCTCGGTGCGGCCGGTACTCGTCGAGCCGGAGACGGGTGCATGCCGCGCGGCGAAGAAGTTGTTCGGCTTCCCGGTGGCGTGCGCGGTGGGGTCGGCCCTACCGGTGGCGGACTCGAGCTTCGACGCCGCGTGGGCACTTGGCGTGTTGAGCACGACACCGGATCACCTCGCGGTGCTCGAGGAGCTGCGCCGCGTCGTCCGGCCGGGCGGCCGGATCGGTCTGCTCGTCTTTGTATCCCACGGGAACGAAGCGAACGAGACGTTGGACGGCAACCATTTCCCGACGCCCGCCGGGCTAGTCGAGCTGGTTCGGCGCGCGTCGCTGCACGTCGAGGAACGGCTCGGCACCACCGACCTGCCGCCGATCTCCGACGCGTGGAACGAGCGGGTCGACGCCGTGACGGACGCCCTGAGCGACCGGCACGGGCACACGGAGGCCTGGCAGTTGGCCGAACGCCAGAGTGCGCAGATCGGGCGGTTGCTCGACAAGGGGACGCTGGAGGAGCTACGGGTCGACCCGAGGGTCGCCGAGATCACCGCCGCCTTCCGCGAGTCGGCGTAACGGATTCTCACTCGTGCCGCAGCACCAGCAGCTCGCTGGTCAGCGTCCCCTTGTCGAGCAACCGCCCGATCTGCGCACTCTGGCGTTCGGCCAACTGCCAGGCCTCCGTGTGCCCGT
>NZ_LZKH01000096.1:0-48047 GCF_001672745.1 Mycobacterium sp. E1386 | reverse complement strand
GGTGGCGCTCACGCGGGCGGGCGAACGGGTCCACGACTACCTCGGCACCGAGTCCGAGCACTTCTTCGACGCGCCGTGCCTGATGCTGGGCCTGCTGACCGTGCTGGCGGTGGTGGCGCCCGTGCTGGGGTGGCAGTGGCGTGCGCACCGGGGGCCGGGGATGGTCGTCGCGCTGTCCACCGGCCTGCTGACCGCCGCCGCGGCCGCGACGGCTACCGGGGCCGCGCTGGTCCGGGTCTTCTACGGCGCGTTGAACTTCGACGCGGTGCCGCTGTCCAAGGCCCCGTCGGTGGCGTACGTCGTCCAGGCGCCCCCGGTGTTCTTCGCCCAGAACCCGCTGCAGATCGCGCTGACCCTGCTGTGGCCCGCCGCTATCGCCGCACTGGTGTATGCGGTGCTGGCGGCCGCCGACGCCCGAGACGACCTGGGCGCCCTTCCGCCGGGCGGCCAGGCTTCCGATGCGCTGCCGGTGGGAGCCGGGGGTGCCGCCGAAGCGGCCGTGTCATAGCGGACGGCGGTGAATGCTCCGGCCGAAGACGACCTTGGCCGCGATCTTGGCCAGCCGCGCCATCCCGACGTAGGTCATCGGGTGGAACATCGTCGGCCAGGTGGTCCGGATGAGGTGCTCGGTCAGCGGACGGCGGTCGAACCGGTCCGTGAGCCAGCGCAGCGTCATCGGCGCCGACAGCGGGTGTAGCAGCATGTGCTCGTTGAAGGCGTCCCGGTGATAGGTCACCTGGGCACCGCCGGACGAATAGGCGTCGGCGAGCACGTCGATGTCTTTAACGTCGATGAGGTAGTCGTGGACGGCCTGCACGATCAGCACCGGCGGCGTCGGCACGGCCACGCCCAGCTTGATGCTCTCGAACACGTGCATCACCTCGGGCGTCGACAGGATGCTCTCGAGCGGCTCGTCGAGGTAGTCGCCCATGTTCTTGCCGGCCATCCGGACGACCGCCTCCACGGTGGTCATCTTCTCGAGCGACTCGAGCAGGGCTCGCCCCTCCTCGTTGCTGTGCTCTTTGATCACCCTGTCCAGCTCGGGATAGATGTGGGCGAGCGCGGATACCACCAGCGCGGGCAGACCCGAGAGAAAGCTGCCGTTGAGCCTGCGGAAGGTGTTGCCCAGGTCGCCGACCGGTGATCCCAGCACCGCCCCGACGATGTCCAGTTCGGGCGCGTACTCGGCGCAGACCTCGGCCGCCCAGGCGCTGGCCAGCCCGCCGCCGGAGTAGCCCCACAGCCCGACCGGCGCCAACGGGGACAGTCCGAGGCGTTCGGAACCCAGGGCGGCCCGGATGCCGTCCAAGACGCGATAGCCGGGCTCGTACGGCGCGCCCCACAGGCCCTGCAGCCCCTCGTGGTCCGGCACGGAGACGGCCCAGCCCTCGGCGACGGCGGCGGCGATCAGGAAGAGTTCGAGCTGGCCGATCGACCCGAGGGCCTTCGCCCGGCGCCGCAGCGCGTAGGACGGGAAGCATCGGGACGACACGGCGTCGATCGCGCACTGGTACGAGAGCAGCGGGCACGGGCGTTCCGGGGCGAGCTCGGCCGGGACGATCACGGTGGTCGCCGCCGCCTCCGGCTCGCCGTGCATGTCCATCGTCCGGTAGAGCAGCTGGGTGGCCTTGACGGGCTGCGGGATCAAACCCAAAAACGCCAGTTCGACGTCGCGCGAACGCAGCACCGTCCCCGGCTCGGCGTGCTGAAAGCCCAGTGGCGGCTGGTAGAACGGGTCGTCCGAGGGCAGCAGCGGGCGTACTTTGCGCTGCAGTTCCTCGTGGGGCGGCCGGGCGATCCACTCCGCGCCATGCGTGCCTGCCAGATTGCCGAGCTCAGCCATTGGGCTCCCTTCTAGGCCATCGGGCATTGTCGCGCACGAACGGCAGGTAACCAAAACGTAATCGCCGGACTGTGAGCGACTTCTTGCCCGCGCGTGCAGAGTCGGACGCGCCACTGCTCCATTTACGATCGCGTCACCCGAAAGACGCTTTCCGCGAGCCTAGCCGGGGGGCCGCAACGCGGCGAATTCATCGGTGACCCGCAGCCGGGAATCGGTGAAGTGGTACAGAGCCGCGGGCCGCCCGCCGCTGCGGCCCGACTGCGCGATGGTGCCGGTCTGGCTGATCACGCCGCGGCGGACCAGCACCCGCTGCAGGTTCGTCGCATCGACTTGGTAGCCGAGCGCGGCGCCGTAGATGTCGCGGAGCGTAGAAAGCGCGAATTCCTTTGGCGCCAAGGCGAATCCGAGGTTGGTGTAGGACAGCTTGGCGATCAGTCGGGCGTGCGCGTGCGTCACCATCGGGCCGTGGTCGAAGGCCATCGGCGGCAGGCAGCTCACCGGATGCCAGCGGGTGTCCGGCGGCAGCTCGGGGGTCGCGGGGGAGGGCACCAATCCCAGGAAGGTCGACGCGATCACCCGGGCGCCCGGCACCCGGTTCGGGTCGGAGAACACCGCCAGCTGTTCTAAGTGCGCGAGCTCTTTGAGGTCGACCTTCTCGGCCAGCTGTCGCAGCACGGAGGTGGTGATGTCCTCGTCGTTGCGCAGCTGCCCGCCGGGCAGCGACCATGCGCCGCGCTGCGGATCCTTGGCACGCTGCCATAACAGCACGTTAAGCTGCGGTTTTTCCGTCGGGCGGCCCTTCGTAACCTGCTCGGCGACATGGCGAACCTGGAATACGACCGCGAGCACTTCGTGGGCGGTGTTACCATGGGCCATGTTTTCGATTATAAGTCGAAAACCTCTCGGGCTGAAAGGAGCCGCCGTGACGGTTGTAAATCGCATGGACACGCTCGCCGAAGACATGATGGCCGAAGTCACGAATTCACCGGCGGGTTACGCCGGTGTCGAGGGCGACGAGCAGTGGGCCGCCGAGATTCGCCGACTGGCGAAGCTGCGCGGAGCCACCGTGCTCGCGCACAACTACCAGCTGCCCGCCATCCAGGACGTCGCCGACCACGTCGGCGACTCACTGGCGCTCTCGCGGATCGCCGCCGAGGCACCCGAGGACACCATCGTGTTCTGCGGGGTGCACTTCATGGCCGAGACCGCCAAGATCCTCAGCCCCGACAAGACGGTCCTCATCCCGGATCAGCGGGCCGGCTGCTCGCTTGCCGACTCCATCACCCCCGACGAGCTGCGCGCCTGGCGCGACGAGCACCCCGGCGCCGTCGTCGTCTCCTACGTCAACACCACCGCCGCGGTGAAGGCGCTCACCGACATCTGCTGCACCTCGTCCAACGCGGTGGACGTGGTCGAGTCCATCGACCCCGACCGCGAGGTGCTGTTCTGCCCGGACCAGTTCCTCGGGGCCCATGTGCGCCGGGTGACCGGCCGCACCAACATGCACGTATGGGCCGGTGAATGCCACGTGCACGCCGGGATCAACGGCGACGAGCTGTCCGAGCAGGCGCGGGCGAACCCCGACGCCGACCTCTACGTGCATCCCGAATGCGGTTGTGCCACTTCGGCTTTGTACCTCGCCGGCGAGGGGGCCGTCCCGGCGGATCGGGTGAAGATCCTGTCCACCGGCGGCATGCTCGACGCGGCGCACCAGACCCGGGCGCGCAAGGTGCTGGTCGCCACCGAGGTCGGCATGCTGCATCAGCTGCGCCGCGCCGCCCCGCAGGTCGACTTCCGCGCGGTCAACGACCGGGCGTCCTGCAAGTACATGAAGATGATCACGCCCGCGGCCCTGCTGCGCTGCCTGGTCGACGGGGCCGACGAAGTCGATGTCGACCCGGAGATCGCTGCGGCGGGCCGCCGCAGCGTGCAGCGAATGATCGAGATCGGCCAGCCGGGCGGCGGCGAATGACCGTCCGCCCCGCCTGGACCCATAGCGCCGACGTCGTCGTCATCGGTACCGGCGTGGCCGGATTGGCTGCGGCGCTGGCCGCCCATCGCGCCGGCCGCAGCGTCGTCGTGCTGAGCAAGGCGGACCAGGCGAAGGGGGGGACCGCGACCCACTACGCGCAGGGCGGCATCGCGGTCGTCCTGCCCGACAACGACGACTCGGTGGAGGCGCACGTCGCGGACACCCTGACGGCCGGCGCCGGGCTGTGCGACCCCGACGCGGTGTATTCCATCGTCGCCGACGGGTACCGGGCGGTGTCCGAATTGGTCGGCGCCGGGGCGCGATTCGACGAGGCATCCCCGGGCCGCTGGGACGTGACCCGCGAGGGTGGGCACTCGCGGCGGCGGATCGTGCACGCCGGCGGCGACGCCACCGGAGCCGAGGTGCAGCGGGCGCTCGACCACGCCGCGGCCACGCTGGACATCCGCGCCGGCCATGTGGCCCTGCGGGTGCTGCACGACGATTCCGCCGTCACCGGGGTCCTGCTGGGCAGCGTGGACGGCTACGGAATCATCAACGCGCCCGCGGTGATCCTGGCCTCCGGAGGGCTCGGGCACCTCTACGGCGCGACCACCAATCCCGATGGCTCCACCGGTGACGGGATCGCGCTGGCCCTGTGGGCCGGCGTCGCGGTCAGCGACCTGGAGTTCATCCAGTTCCACCCGACGATGCTCTTCGGCGGGGCCGGCGGGCGGCGTCCGCTGGTTACCGAGGCGATCCGCGGTGAGGGCGCGATACTCCTTGACCGACAAGGCAATTCGGTGACGGCCGGTGTTCACCCGATGGGCGATCTGGCCCCGCGTGACGTCGTCGCCGCGGCCATCGACGCCCGGCTGAAGGCCACCGGCGACCCGTGCGTCTTCCTCGACGCGCGCGGCATCGAAGGTTTCGCCACCCGGTTTCCGACCGTGACCGCCGCGTGCCGCGCCGCAGGCATCGACCCCGTCCGCCAGCCCATCCCGGTCGTCCCGGGGGCGCACTACAGCTGCGGCGGCGTCGTCACCGATGTGCACGGCCAAACGGAACTGCCCGGCCTGTTCGCCGCCGGCGAGGTGGCGCGCACCGGACTGCACGGCGCCAATCGGCTGGCGTCCAACAGCCTGCTGGAGGGTCTGGTGGTCGGTGGCCGCGCCGGGAAAGCCGCGGCCGCGCACGCGATGGCGGCGGGGCGCGTCAGGGCCGTCGAGCCCGAGCCCATCGCCCACACCGCCCCGGAACGCGGCGCTTTGCAGGCCGCGATGAGCCGCGACGCCTCGGTCGTGCGCGACGCCGCCGGGCTGCAGCGCTTGTCCGACACCCTGTCTGGGGCGCGGGTGCGCCGCATCGCCGGCCGTCGCGACTTCGAGGACGTCGCGTTGGCCGTGGCCGCGCGCGCGGTGACCGCCGCGGCGCTGGCCCGCACCGAGAGCCGGGGCTGCCACCATCGCGCGGAATACCCCGACCCCGCACCGGAACAGGGCCGCAGCAGCGTGCTGCGGCTGGCCGACGACCAGAACTCGGTGCTGGTGGAGGCGCTGGCGGCGGTGGGCTGATGATGCTGCCCGAAGAACGAAGCGCCGCTCAAGACACCATCCGGCGCGGTCTGGAAGAGGACCTGCGCTACGGGCCCGACATCACCACGCTCGCGACGGTGCCCGCCGGTGCGGTGGCCACGGCGTCGATGGTGCCCCGGACGCCGGGCGTGATCGCCGGCGTCGAGGTCGCGCTGCTGGTTCTCGACGCCGTCCTCGCCGGCGGTTACGAAGTGGTGCACAGCGTCGAGGACGGCGCCCGGCTGCAGCCGGGCGAGCCGATGCTGACGGTGCGCGCGGACACCCGAGGCCTGCTGACCGCCGAGCGGACCATGCTGAACCTGGTGTGCCACTTGTCGGGCATCGCCACCACGACGGCGGCCTGGGTCGAGGCGGTGGAGGGCACGAAGGCCAAGGTCCGCGACACCCGCAAGACGCTGCCCGGGCTGCGTGCGCTGCAGAAGTACGCGGTGCGGCTCGGCGGCGGCGTCAACCACCGGATGGGCCTGGGGGACGCGGCGCTGATCAAGGACAACCACGTGGTGGCCGCGGGCTCGGTGGTGGACGCGCTGCGCGCCGTGCGCGACGCGGCGCCGGATCTGCCGTGCGAGGTGGAGGTGGACTCCCTCGAACAGCTGGACGAGGTGCTGGGCGAAAAGCCGGAACTGGTGCTGCTGGACAACTTTCCGGTCTGGCAGACACAGATGGCCGTGCAGCGTCGCGACGCGCGCGCCCCCGCCGTGCTGCTCGAGTCCTCGGGCGGGCTCACCCTGGAAAACGCCGCCACCTACGCGGCAACCGGGGTGGACTACCTGGCCGTCGGCGCGCTGACCCACTCGGTGCGCGCGCTCGACGTCGGCCTGGACATGTAGTTCTCGACAACGAGTGTGCGTCCAGGGCGCTCCCCGTCGGCGTGTCGCCGCCGTGAGCGCACACTCGACGGCGCGCTCCCGAAGCCTCAGGCGATGTCGCCGACGAAAACGCCGATCCGCCGCAGCTGCATGCGGGCCATCCGCGGCAGACGTTCGGCGTCGGGACCCTCGGTGCCGGCCGGCAGGATCCGCGGATTGGTGATGTGCACCACGCGGTTGCGGCTTAACTGCACGTCGGCCTCGCCGGCCGCCAGGACGTTCTTGACCCAGTTCGTCTTGCCGTGGCCCAGCGCGATCGCCAGCACGTTCCCCTTGCGGTAGGGGGTGATGATCGTCTCGTACGGCGTGCCTGAGGTGCGGCCCCGATGCTTGATGGTCGCCGTGCCGGGCAAAAAGCGGGCGATCGGCTTGACCGCCGGGTTGAAGTACTTGATCTGGAAGCGCTCGAACCAGGGCGGGAACACCATCGGGACGCCCGGGGCGTTATTGGGGTGATCCTTCGCGGACATGACAACTCCCTGAGTTGTGGGGGGCTTACCCGGGCACTGTACCGGTCGGATATCGACTTGAGTTCCTCTGGGACAATGGAGGCAATGAGTACCGGTTCAGCACCCGTAATGGCCCGCATCGACCTGCGGGGCGCCGAGCTGACGGCTGCCCGATTGCGGACCGCGCTCCCGCGGGGCGGCGCCGACGTGGAAAGCGTGCTGCCCAAGGTGCGGCCGATCGTGCAGGCCGTCGCCGAGCGCGGCGCCGAGGCGGCACTGGAGTTCGGGGCGTCGTTCGACGGTGTGCGGCCCGCCGCGGTCCGGGTGCCCGAAGCCGCGCTTCAGGCGGCGCTGGCCGGGTTGGAGCCCGACGTCGTGGACGCCCTGCGGGTGATGATCGACCGCACCCGCGCGGTACACGCCGACCAGCGCCGTGCCGACGTCACCACCACGCTCGGCCCGGGCGCGACGGTCACCGAGCGCTGGGTGCCGGTCGAGCGGGTGGGCCTGTATGTGCCCGGGGGCAACGCGGTGTACCCGTCCAGCGTGGTGATGAACGTGGTGCCCGCGCAGGCCGCCGGCGTCGACTCCCTGGTGGTTGCCAGCCCGCCGCAGGCCCGCTATGACGGCCTGCCGCACCCGACGATCCTCGCCGCCGCCCGGCTGCTCGGGGTCGACGAGGTGTGGGCCGTCGGTGGTGCGCAGGCGGTGGCGCTGCTGGCCTACGGCGGCACCGACACGGACGGTTCCGAGCTGGCGCCCGTCGACCTGATCACGGGGCCGGGCAACATCTACGTGACCGCCGCGAAGCGGCTGTGCCGCTCGCGCGTCGGCATCGACGCCGATGCCGGGCCCACCGAGATCGCCATCCTCGCCGACCACACCGCCGATCCGGCGCACGTGGCCGCCGACCTGATCAGCCAGGCCGAGCACGACGAGATGGCGGGCAGCGTGCTGGTCACCCCGAGCGAGGACCTGGCCACCGCGACCGACGCCGAGGTGGCCGCCCAGCTGCGCACCACGGTGCATCGTGACCGGGTCAGCGCCGCGCTGGGCGGCCGGCAGTCGGCGATCATCCTGGTCGACGATCTCGACGCAGGCATCCAGGTGGTCAACGCCTACGCCGCCGAGCACCTGGAGATCCAGACCGCCGACGCGCCGGAGGTCGCCGGGCGAATACGTTCGGCCGGAGCCATTTTCGTCGGTCCGTACTCGCCGGTGAGCCTCGGCGACTACTGCGCGGGATCCAATCACGTGCTGCCGACGGCGGGCTCCGCCCGCCATTCCAGCGGCCTGTCGGTGCAGACCTTCCTGCGCGGCATCCACGTCGTTGACTACACCGAGGCCGCCCTCAAGGACGTCTCGGGACACGTGGTCACGCTGGCCAAGGCCGAAGACCTGCCCGCACACGGCGAGGCGATCCGGCGGAGGTTCGAGCGATGACCGAGGACCCCACGCTGGACGACCTGCCGTTGCGGGACGACCTCCGCGGCAAATCACCTTACGGCGCACCGCAATTGGCCGTACCGGTGCGGCTGAACACCAACGAGAACCCACACCCGCCCAGCGGGGCGCTGGTGGACGATGTGGTGCGATCGGTGGCCGAGGCGGCCGCCGACCTGCACCGCTACCCCGATCGCGACGCGGTGGACCTGCGTCGCGATCTCGCCGGCTACCTCACCGCGCAGACCGGCGTGCAACTCGGTGTGGAAAACGTCTGGGCGGCAAACGGATCCAACGAGATCCTGCAACAGTTGCTGCAGGCATTCGGCGGGCCCGGGCGCACCGCGATCGGGTTCGCCCCGTCCTACTCGATGCACCCGATCATCGCCGACGCCACCCGTACGGAATGGCTGGAGGGTGTCCGCGCCGACGACTTCAGCCTCGACGTGGACAGGGCGGTCGCCGCCGTCGCCGAACATCAACCCGACGTGGTCTTCATCGCCAGCCCGAACAACCCGTCGGGGCAGAGCGTTTCGCTGCCGGCGCTGCGGCGGCTGCTCGACGCGGTGCCCGGGATCTTGATCGTCGACGAGGCCTACGGTGAGTTCTCCTCCGAGCCCAGTGCGGTCGGACTGGTGCGGGAGTATCCGACCAAGCTCATCGTCACCCGCACCATGAGCAAGGCGTTCGCCTTCGCCGGGGGGCGGCTCGGCTACCTGATCGCCACGCCCGCGGTGATCGACGCGATGCTGCTGGTCCGGCTGCCGTATCACCTGTCGTCGGTCACGCAGGCCGCGGCCCGGGCCGCGTTGCGGCACGCCGACGACACCCTGAGTAGCGTCGCGGCGCTGATCGCCGAACGCGAACGGGTCACAACGGCCCTGACCGGCATGGGTTTTCGAGTGATTCCCAGCGATGCGAACTTCGTGCTGTTCGGCCAATTCGCCGACGCCCCGGCCGCCTGGCAGCGCTACCTGGACGCCGGCGTATTGATCCGCGACGTCGGGATTGCCGGCTACCTGCGGGCCACTACGGGACTGGCCGAAGAGAACGATGCGTTCCTGCGGGCCAGCGCCCGGATCGCCGCCACCGAATTGGCACCAGCCACCCCAGTAGGAGCCCCGTGACCACTCTTGCGACTCGGCGCGCGCGTATCGAGCGTCGCACCAAGGAATCCGACATCGTCATCGAGCTCGACCTCGACGGCACCGGGCAGGTCCACGTCGACACCGGTGTGCCGTTCTACGACCACATGCTGACGGCGCTGGGCACCCACGCCAGCTTCGACCTGAGCGTGCGCACCAAGGGCGACGTCGAGATCGAGGGCCACCACACCATCGAGGACACCGCCATCGCGCTGGGGCAGGCGCTTGGCCAGGCTTTGGGCGACAAGCGGGGCATCCGCCGGTTCGGCGACGCCTTCATTCCGATGGACGAGACGCTGGCCCACGCCGTGGTCGACGTGTCCGGCCGGCCCTACTGCGTGCACACCGGTGAGCCGGATCACCTGCGGCACACAACCATTGCGGGCAGCTCCGTTCCGTACCACACCGTGATCAACCGGCACGTGTTCGAGTCGCTGGCCATGAACGCCCGTATCGCGCTGCACGTGCGCGTCCTGTACGGGCGCGACCCGCACCACGTCACCGAGGCGCAGTACAAGGCGGTGGCGCGCGCGTTGCGTCAGGCCGTCGAGCCCGATCCCCGGGTGTCGGACGTGCCGTCCACCAAAGGTGTTCTGTGACAAAACCATCCGTCGTCGTCCTGGATTACGGCTCGGGCAACCTACGGTCGGCGCAGCGCGCGCTCGAGCGGGCGGGCGCGTCGGTCGAGGTGACCGCCGACGCCGATGCGGCGGCCGCCGCCGACGGGCTGGTGGTGCCCGGGGTCGGCGCCTTCGAGGCCTGCATGACCGGCCTGCGCAGAGTCAAGGGGGACCGCATCATCGCCGACCGGGTCACCGCCGGGCGCCCGGTGCTGGGCGTCTGCGTGGGCATGCAGATCCTGTTCGCCGACGGCGTCGAATTCGGTGTACAGACAACCGGTTGCGGCCAGTGGCCGGGCGAGGTCACCCGGCTGGATGCCCCGGTGGTCCCGCACATGGGCTGGAACGTCGTCGACGCCGGTGCAGGCACCACCCTGTTCAAGGGGCTGGATGCCGACACCCGCTTCTACTTCGTGCACTCCTACGCCGCGCAGCGCTGGGAGGGTTCGTCCGAGGCCGTGCTCACCTGGGCCACCCACCGGGTGCCCTTCCTGGCCGCCGTCGAGCAGGGTCCGCTGTCGGCCACGCAATTTCACCCCGAAAAGAGCGGGGATGCGGGTGCGGCCGTGCTGCGCAACTGGATTGAGGCACTGTGACGAGCCGCTTGGGAGGGAATGTGTTGATCTTGTTGCCCGCGGTCGACGTGGTCGAAGGCCGCGCCGTGCGACTGGTCCAGGGCAAGGCGGGCAGCGAGACCGAATACGGCTCGGCGCTGGACGCGGCGCTGAACTGGCAGCGCGACGGGGCGGAATGGATCCACCTGGTCGACCTGGACGCGGCGTTCGGGCGGGGCTCGAACCGCGAACTGCTGGCCGAGGTGGTGGGCAAGCTCGACGTGCAGGTGGAGCTGTCGGGCGGGATCCGGGACGACGACTCGCTGGCCGCGGCGCTGGCCACCGGCTGCGCCCGGGTCAACCTGGGCACGGCGGCCTTGGAGAACCCCCAGTGGTGTGCCCGCGCCATCGCCGAGCACGGCGAGAAGGTCGCCGTCGGGCTCGACGTGCAAATCGACAAAACCAGGCCAGCGGGGCAACACCGACTGCGCGGGCGCGGCTGGGAGACCGACGGCGGCGACCTGTGGGAGGTGCTGGAACGCCTTGACGGCGAAGGATGTTCGCGCTTCGTCGTCACCGACGTCACCAAGGACGGCACGCTGGGCGGCCCCAACCTCGACCTGCTGGCCGCCGTCGCCGACCGCACCGAGGCCCCGGTGATCGCCTCCGGCGGCGTGTCCAGCCTGGACGACCTGCGCGCGATCGCGACCCTCACCGACCGCGGGGTCGAGGGCGCCATCGTGGGCAAAGCCCTCTACGCCGGGCGGTTCACCCTGCCGCAGGCGCTGGCAGCGGTTGCGGGGTAGGGCCGTGACGGACCTGGACGCGTTGGTGGAGCAGGCGTCGGCGATCCTCGACGACGCCACCGAGCCGTTCGTCGCCGGCCACCGCGCAGATTCGGCGGTGCAGAAGAAGGGCAACGACTTCGCCACCGACGTGGATCTGGCGATCGAGCGGCAGGTGGTCGGCGCGCTGACGGAGGCGACCGGAATCGGCGTGCACGGCGAGGAATTCGGCGGCACCGACGTCGACTCCGAATGGGTGTGGGTGCTCGACCCCGTCGACGGCACGTTCAACTACGCGGCCGGATCGCCGATGGCGGGGATCCTGCTGGGCCTGTTGCACCACGGCGACCCGGTCGCCGGGTTGACTTGGCTGCCCTTCGTCGACCAGCGCTACACCGCGGTGGTGGACGGTCCGTTGATGAAAAACGGTGTCGCGCAGCCCCCGCTGGCCGACATCGACCTGACCGACGCCCTGATCGGCGCCGGCTCGTTCAGCGCCGACGCGCGGGGCCGGTTCCCCGGGCGCTACCGCATCGCCGTGCTGGAGAACCTGAGCCGGGTCTCGTCGCGGCTGCGGATGCACGGGTCCACCGGACTCGACCTGGCCTACGTCGCCGACGGAGTCCTCGGTGGCTCGATCAGTTTCGGCGGCCACGTGTGGGACCACGCCGCCGGCGTCGCGCTGGTGCGGGCGGCGGGCGGTGTCGTGACCGACATCCGCGGTGAGCCGTGGAGCCCCGCGTCGGATTCCGCACTGGCCGCGGGCCCCCGCGCACACGCCGAGATACTCGAAATCCTGCGCAGCACGGGCCGTCCGGAGGACTTCTGAGATGTCGCACGCCAATGGCCTTGCGGTGCGGGTGATTCCGTGCCTGGACGTCGATGCCGGGCGAGTCGTCAAGGGGGTCAACTTCGAAAACCTGCGGGATGCGGGCGATCCCGTCGAGCTCGCCGCCGCCTACGACGCCGAGGGTGCCGACGAGCTGACCTTTCTCGACGTCACCGCCTCGTCGTCGGGCCGCGCCACCATGCTCGACGTGGTCCGCCGCACGGCCGAACAGGTTTTCATTCCGCTGACCGTCGGCGGCGGGGTTCGCACGGTGGCCGACGTCGACGTCTTGCTGCGCGCGGGGGCCGACAAGGTCTCGATCAACACCGCCGCGATCGCTCGGCCCGACCTGCTGGAAGAAATGGCGCGGCAGTTCGGCTCGCAATGCATCGTGCTGTCGGTCGACGCCCGCACGGTCCCCCCGGAATCGGTGCCGACGCCGTCCGGTTGGGAGGTCACCACCCACGGCGGGCGCCGCGGGACCGGGATCGACGCCGTCGAATGGGCTTCCCGCGGCGCCGATCTGGGCGTGGGGGAAATCCTGCTCAACTCGATGGACGCCGACGGCACCAAGGCCGGGTTCGACCTGCCGATGCTGCAGGCGGTGCGCTCGGCGGTCACGGTGCCGGTGATCGCCAGCGGTGGCGCCGGCGCGGCTGAACACTTCGCGCCCGCCGTCG
This sequence comes from Mycobacterium sp. E1386, assembly GCF_001672745.1. Lineage (NCBI taxonomy): Bacteria > Bacillati > Actinomycetota > Actinomycetes > Mycobacteriales > Mycobacteriaceae > Mycobacterium > Mycobacterium sp. E1386. The sequence goes on along the minus strand of NZ_LZKH01000096.1, from coordinate 35,266 downwards.
CCGCCGGGGCCGATGCGGTGTTGGCGGCCAGCGTCTTTCACTTCCGGGAGTTGACCATCGGTCAGGTGAAGGCCGCGATGGCCGCCGAAGGGATCACCGTGCGATGACGCTGGACCCACGGATCGCCGCGCGGCTGAAGCGCAACGCCGACGGCCTGTTCACCGCCGTCGTGCAGGAACGCGGCACCGGCGACGTGCTGATGGTCGCCTGGATGGACGACGCGGCGCTGGCCCGCACCCTGGAAACCCGTGAGGCGACATATTATTCGCGGTCCCGCGGCGAGCAGTGGGTCAAGGGTGCGACGTCCGGCCACACCCAGCGCGTGCACTCGGTGCGGCTGGATTGCGACGGCGACACCGTGCTGCTGACGGTCGACCAGGTGGGCGCCGCCTGCCACACCGGCGACCACAGCTGCTTCGACGCCGACGTGCTGCTGGAACCGGAGACATAGGTTGCTGCGGCCCGAGCGGGCACCCAGGCGTTAAATCGCGGTGCGACGCCGCAGCCGGGCGGCGGCCAGGAATTCGACCCAGGACACCACGTCGGAGTGCTGCCTGAGCAGGGCGCGTCGCTGGCGTTCGGTCATGCCGCCCCAGACTCCCCACTCGACCTGGTTTTCGAGCGCGTCGGCGCCGCACTCCAGGATTACCGGGCAGTGCCGGCAGATCGTCGCGGCCCTTCTCTGGGCGGCGCCGCGAACGAACATCTCGTCCGGGTCGCCGGTGCGACAGCGTGCTTTGGAAACCCAGCCGTCGCGATCCTCGGTCCGCACACTGCGCAGATGGTTTCGAATCGGACCGTCGATGCCGCTTTCTGCGGCGGTTCGGGTAGCTGACATCGCTTCCCCCTTTGCTCCGGCCGCGCTGAGAGTTCAGCGTTCGGATATCTGGCTGTCTTGATTTTCTCCGGCCCGAGCCCGTGTAAACACGAGGCGAATGTTGCGACCGTATGAAACGCCGTTGGGCAAACGTAGGGGCTTTGGTCGCAGACATCCGGGGACCTTCGGCTCAAGGACGTCGCGGCAACGCCGTCGCCGGGCCGGGAGAATCACGACCGAGGTCCGAAGTCGCCCGATCGCGAGCCGTGGATGAGAATGGCGGTCGATGTTGAGACGGGTGTCGTGGACCGCGGTCGTGCCGCTGCTTGCCGTCGCCGTGCTGGCCGTGATCTGGGGCGAGAAGCTGGGCCCGGCGATGGTCGCGCTGACGGCGGCATTGCTCATCGGAGCCGTGCTGGCCGCGGTGCACCACGCGGAGGTGGTCGCGGCCCGGGTCGGTGAGCCGTTCGGCTCGCTGGTGCTCGCGGCCGCGGTGACGGTGATCGAGGTGGCGCTCATCGTCTCGCTGATGGCGTCCGGGGGCAACGAGGCCGCCACCCTGGCCCGGGACACCGTGTTCGCGGCGGCGATGATCACCACCAACGGCATCGCGGGGCTGTCGCTGCTGCTCGGCTCGCGGCGCTACGGCGTGACGCTGTTCAACGCCGAGGGCAGCGGCGCCGCGCTGGCCACTGTCACCACGCTGGCGACGCTGAGCCTGGTGCTGCCCGCGTTCACCACCAGCCAAGTGGGCAGGGAGTTCTCTCCGGGCCAACTGACGTTCGCGGCGGTGGCGTCGTTGCTGGTCTATCTGGTCTTCGTCTTCACCCAGACGGTGCGCCACCGCGACTTCTTCCTGCCGGTCGCGCAGAAGGGCCAGAAGAAGCGGCTGTTCGAGGATGAAAGCCATGCCGAGCCGCCGAGCCGCGGCGCCGCGCTCGGGAGTCTGGGGCTGCTGCTGGTCGCCCTCGTCGCGGTGGTGGGACTGGCCGAGGAGGAATCGCCGGCGGTCGAGCGTGCCGTGACCGCGGTCGGATTTCCGCAGTCATTCGTCGGCGTGGTGATCGCCGCGCTGGTGCTGCTGCCGGAGACCCTGGCGGCCGCGCGCACGGCGCGCCAGGGCCGCATCCAGACCAGCCTTAACCTGGCGTACGGCTCTGCGATGGCCAGCATCGGGCTCACCATCCCGGCGATCGCGCTGGCCTCCATCTGGCTCAAGGGACCGTTGGTGCTCGGGCTGGGCCCCATTCAGCTGGTGCTGCTGGCGCTGACCGTCGTGATCAGCATGCTGACGGTCGTTCCCGGGCGCGCCACCAGGCTGCAGGGGGAGCTGCATCTGGTGCTGCTCGCCGCCTACGTTTTCCTGGCGATCAGCCCGTAGGCGCCGACCGGCTGCGCAGTGTCTCCAACGCCTTGTCGGCGTGGGTGTCCATGCTGAACTCGCTGGAAATCACGTTGAGCACCGTGCGATCGGTGTCGATGACGAACGTGGTTCGCTTGACCGGCAGCAGCTTGCTGAGCAGGCCACGCTTGACGCCGAACTGCGCGGCAACGGTGCCCTCGGTGTCCGACAGCAGCGGGTAGTCGAACTTCTGCATGTCGGCGAACTTGGCCTGCTTCTGCACGGGATCGGCACTGATGCCGACCCGATTGGCGCCCACGGCGGCGAATTCCGCTGCCAGGTCCCGGAAATGGCAGGCCTCCTTGGTGCAGCCCGGTGTCATCGCGGCGGGGTAGAAGAACAGCACCACCGGTCCGCTGGAGAGCAACTCGCTGAGCTTGCGCGGCGTCCCCGTCTGATCGGGAAGTTCGAAGTCCGCGACGGTGTCACCAGTTTTCATGCCGCGAGCGTAACGCCACCGCGAATCTCGAGGCTGGAGAGCGCAGCCACGTTACGCTCGCGAACCCCCACCGCCCATCTGCGAGGATGGTTCGGTGCAAGCCCACCTCGCCGCGACGACCTCACGAGAGGATTTCCGTCAGCTCGCAGCCGAGCACCGCGTGGTTCCGGTGACCCGCAAGGTGCTGGCCGACAGCGAGACGCCGCTATCGGCCTACCGCAAGCTCGCCGCCAATCGCCCGGGCACGTTCCTGCTGGAATCCGCCGAGCACGGCCGATCCTGGTCGCGCTGGTCGTTCATCGGCGCGGGTGCGCCGTCGGCGCTGACCGTCCGCGACGGGGAAGCGGTCTGGCTGGGCGCCGTGCCGCAGGACGCGCCCACCGGCGGCGACCCGTTGCACGCGCTGCGGGCCACCCTCGAGCTGCTGGCCACCGCCGCCCCCCACGACATCAAGCCCGGGCTGCCGCCGCTGTCCGGCGGCATGGTCGGTTTGTTCGCCTACGACATGGTGCGGCGGCTGGAGCGCCTGCCCGAGCTGGCCGTCGACGACCTGCATCTGCCGGACATGCTGCTGTTGCTGGCCACCGACGTGGCCGCGGTCGACCACCACGAGGGCACCATCACGCTGATCGCCAACGCGGTGAACTGGAACGGCACCGACGAGCGGGTCGACGAGGCCTACGACGACGCGGTCGCGCGCCTGGACGTGATGACCTCGGCGCTCGGCCAGCCGCTGCCTTCGACGGTCGCCACGTTCGACCGGCCCGAGCCGCGGTACCGCTCGCAGCGCACCGTCGAGGAGTACGGGAAGATCGTCGACTACCTCGTCGAGCAGATCGCGGCGGGCGAAGCCTTCCAGGTCGTTCCCTCCCAGCGCTTCGAGATGGACACCGACGTCGACCCGATCGACGTGTACCGGATGCTGCGGGTCACCAACCCGAGCCCGTACATGTACCTGCTGCACGTCCCGAACGGCATTGGCGGGACGGACTTTTCGGTCGTCGGTTCCAGCCCGGAGGCGCTGGTCACCGTCCACGACGGCTGGGCGACGACGCACCCGATCGCGGGAACCCGGTGGCGCGGGCAGACCGACGAAGAGGATCAGCTGCTGGAGAAGGAACTGCTCGCCGACGAGAAGGAGCGCGCCGAGCACCTGATGCTGGTGGACCTTGGCCGCAACGACCTCGGCCGGGTTTGCGCCCCTGGCACCGTGCGCGTCGAGGACTACAGCCACATCGAGCGCTACAGCCACGTCATGCACCTGGTGTCGACGGTGACCGGGATGCTCGCCGAGGGCCGGACCGCCTTGGATGCGGTGACGGCCTGCTTCCCGGCCGGCACGCTGTCGGGCGCACCGAAGGTGCGGGCCATGGAGCTCATCGAGGAGGTGGAGAAGACACGGCGCGGCCTCTATGGCGGCGTGGTCGGCTACCTCGACTTCGCCGGCAACGCCGACTTCGCGATCGCCATCCGCACCGCTTTGATGCGCGGCGGCACCGCCTATGTGCAGGCCGGCGGCGGGGTGGTGGCCGACTCGAACGGTCCGTACGAGTACACCGAGGCCGCCAACAAGGCGCGCGCGGTGCTCAACGCGATCGCCGCCGCCGAGACGTTGACTGCGCCGGAGACCGGCCGCCATGACTGAGACCCGCCCGGCTCGGCGGGCCCGGATGGTCGTCGGGGTCGCCCAGGTGTTGCTGGTGGGATCCGCGGCGGCGCTGTGGGCGGCGTCCCGGTTGCCGTGGGTGGTGATCCGGTCGTTCGACGGGCTGAGTCCGCCGCGCGAGGTGACGCTGTCCGGCGCGTCGTGGTCGACGGCGCTGTTGCCGCTGGCGGTGCTCATGCTGGCGACGGCCGTGGCGGCGATCGCGGTGCGCGGCTGGCCGCTGCGCGTGCTGGCGGGGCTGCTGGCGCTGGCCAGCCTGGCGGTCGGATACCTCGGGGTCAGTTTGTGGGTGCTGCCGGACGTGGCCGTGCGCGGGGCCGATCTGGCCCACGTCGCGCTGACGTCGCTGGTGGGCAGCGAGCGACGCTATTGGGGGGCGGGCATCGCGGTGGCCGCGGCGGCTTGCACCCTGATCGCGGCCGTCCTGTTGCTTCGGTCGGCCGGCGATTCCGGGTCGGCCAGGTTGAGCGCGGAAAAGTATGCGGCGCCCGCGACGCGCCGCTCAAATGCGCTACGCGAGGACACCGATGGCGCGATGCTGGAGAAGCCGGAGACGCCGGAAATGTCGGAGCGGATGATCTGGGACGCGCTTGACGAGGGCGCTGACCCAACGCGGGACCCCACCGATCGGTCGCACGGGTCGGACACCGAGGGTCGGTGACGGGTCGCAAGCCGAGGGCCGCTACCCTTCATTCACGTCGTCGCGATCGGCTGGAGTTCGTCAGGAGGCCGTGGGGTGGCGATGGGTAACGGCGCGAAGGGAAGCAACAGGCATGAGTCCGGCTACCGTGCTTGACTCCATCCTCGAGGGAGTCCGGGCCGACGTTGCCGCGCGCGAAGCTCTCATCAGTCTCTCCGAAATCAAGGCCGCCGCTGCCGCCGCTCCGCCGCCGCGTGACGTGATGGCCGCCCTGCGCGAGCCCGGCATCGGCGTCATCGCCGAAGTCAAGCGCGCCAGTCCGTCGGCGGGATCCCTGGCGACGATTGCCGATCCGGCAAAACTGGCCCGGGCGTACGAGGACGGCGGAGCCCGGATCATCAGCGTTCTGACCGAGGAGCGCCGTTTCCACGGCTCGCTCGACGACCTCGATGCCGTTCGGGCCGCGGTCTCGATACCGGTGTTGCGCAAAGACTTTGTCGTGCAGCCATATCAGATCCACGAGGCCCGTGCCCACGGCGCCGACATGCTGTTGCTCATCGTGGCCGCGCTGGACCAGTCGGCTCTGGTATCGATGCTCGACCGCACCGAATCCCTGGGCATGACAGCCCTTGTCGAGGTGCACACCGAGGAGGAGGCCGACCGGGCGTTGAAGGCCGGGGCCAACGTAATCGGTGTCAACGCGCGCGACCTCGCCACGCTGGAGGTCGACCGGGACTGCTTCGCGCGGATCGCGCCCGGGCTGCCCAGCAATGTGATCAGGATCGCCGAGTCCGGCGTCCGCGGCACCGGCGACCTGTTGGCCTATGCCGGCGCCGGCGCGGACGCCGTGTTGGTCGGCGAGGGTCTGGTCAAAAGCGGTGACCCGCGCGCCGCGGTCGCCGACCTGGTCACCGCGGGTACGCACCCGTCCTGCCCGAAACCGTCTCGCTAGTCGTCAAGTCAGTTGAAGAGCCCCGGCGCTGAAACGTTGAACCCGATGAGCCGTCCCCGCGTAGAGCCTTGGTGATGGTCAACCTGTCCCGCCCGGACCTTCCCCTTCCGAGTGCAGCGGTCGCCGAACCCACCCGCCACGAACCCGATGCGGGTGGCCATTTCGGCGTGTACGGCGGCCGCTACGTGGCGGAGGCGTTGATGGCGGTGATCGAGGAGGTCACCGCCGCCTACGAGAAGGAACGCATCAACCCCGATTTCCTGGACACCCTGGACGACCTGCAGGTCAACTACGCCGGCCGGCCGTCGCCGCTGTACGAGGCCACCCGGCTGTCCGAGCATGCCGGCTCGGCGCGCATTTTCCTCAAGCGAGAAGACCTGAACCACACCGGTTCTCACAAGATCAACAACGTCCTCGGTCAGGCCTTGCTGGCCAAGAGAATGGGCAAGAGCCGGGTCATCGCCGAGACCGGCGCCGGCCAGCACGGCGTCGCCACGGCCACCGCGTGCGCGCTGCTCGGCCTGGAATGTGTCATCTACATGGGCGCCGTCGACACCGCGCGCCAGGCGCTCAACGTGGCGCGGATGCGACTGCTGGGCGCCGAGGTCGTGTCGGTCCAGAGTGGGTCGAAGACGCTCAAGGACGCGATCAATGAGGCGTTTCGCGACTGGGTGACCAACGCCGACAACACCTACTACTGCTTCGGCACCGCGGCCGGGCCGCACCCGTTTCCCGCGATGGTGCGCGATTTTCAGCGCATCATCGGCTTGGAGGCGCGCGTGCAGATTCAGGCCCAGGCGGGCCGGTTGCCCGACGCGGTCGTGGCCTGTGTCGGGGGCGGATCCAACGCCATCGGTATCTTCCACCCGTTCATCGACGACCCTGGGGTGCGCCTGGTCGGCTTCGAGGCGGCCGGCGACGGCGTCGAAACGGGAAGGCACGCCGCGACATTCGCCGGCGGTTCGCCGGGGGCTTTTCAGGGGTCGTTCTCTTACCTGCTGCAGGACCAGGATGGCCAGACCATCGAATCCCATTCGATCTCAGCGGGTCTCGATTATCCGGGGGTGGGCCCCGAACACGCATATCTCAAGGAGATCGGGCGTGCCGAATACCGGCCGATCACCGACTCCGAGGCGATGGATGCGTTCGCGCTGCTGTGCCGCACCGAAGGAATCATCCCGGCCATCGAATCCGCGCACGCGATCGCAGGCGCGGTCAAGCTCGGCCTCGAATTGGGGCAGGGCGCCATCATCGTGGTGAACCTGTCGGGCCGGGGTGACAAGGACGTCGAGACGGCCGCGAAATGGTTTGGCCTGATGGGGCCCAGCGAGCGATGACCGTGGAACAAAAGCAAGCCAGCCGGCTCGGGCCGGTCTTCGACATGTGCCGCAAAGACAATCGCGCGGCGCTGATCGGTTATCTGCCCACCGGTTACCCGGACGTGCCGGGTTCGGTCGACGGAATGCTCGCGCTGGTCGAATCCGGCTGCGACATCATCGAAGTCGGGGTTCCCTATTCGGATCCCGGCATGGACGGGCCGACCATCGCCCGGGCCACCGAGGTCGCGTTGCAGGGGGGAGTGCGGGTGCGGGACACCCTGGCCGCGGTCGAGGCGATCAGTTCGGCCGGCGGCCGCGCGGTGGTGATGACCTATTGGAATCCGGTGCTGCGGTATGGGGTCGACGGCTTCGCCCGGGACCTCGCGTCGGCCGGTGGGCAGGGCATGATCACTCCAGACCTCATCCCCGACGAAGCCGGCCAGTGGCTGGCGGCAGCTGAGGAGCATCGGTTGGATCGCATTTTTCTGGTGGCGCCCTCGTCGACGCCGCAACGGCTGGCGATGACGGTCGAGGCGTCGCGCGGGTTCGTCTACGCTGCTTCCACGATGGGGGTAACCGGGGCGCGTGACGCGGTGTCGAACGCCGCGCCCGAACTGGTGCACCGGGTAAAGGCGGTGTCGGACATACCCGTCGGGGTCGGCCTGGGGGTGCGGTCGCGAGAGCAGGCGGCGCAGATCGGCAGCTACGCCGACGGCGTCATCGTGGGCTCGGCGCTGGTATCGGCGCTCGGTGAGGGCGGGTTGCCCGCGTTGCGGGCGCTGACCGAGGAACTGGCCGCGGGCGTCCGGGAGAAGGCGTCCGCCGGATGACGATGTTGCCGACGTATTTTCCCAGCCCGCCCCAGGGCGTTTGGCACCTCGGGCCGCTGCCGATTCGCGCCTACGCGCTGTTCATCATCACCGGCATCGTCGCGGCGCTGCTGATCGGCGACCGCCGCTGGGAAGCCCGCGGCGGGCAGCGCGGGGTGATCTATGACATCGCGTTGTGGGTGGTGCCGTTCGGGTTGGTGGGCGGCCGGCTTTACCACCTGGCCACCGACTGGCGGACCTACTGGGGGCCGGGCGGTGCCGGGTTGAGCGCGGCCGTACGCATTTGGGATGGCGGCCTTGGCATCTGGGGCGCGGTGGCGCTTGGCGGCGTCGGCGCCTGGATCGGCTGCCGGCGGCACGGGATTCCGCTGCCGGCATTCGCCGACGCGATCGCGCCGGGAATCATCCTGGCGCAGGCCATCGGCCGGCTGGGCAACTATTTCAACCAGGAGCTCTACGGCCGGGAAACCACCCTGCCATGGGGGCTGGAGATCTTCTACCGCCGCGACCCGTCGGGATACATCGACCCCCATTCGCTGGACGGTGTGTCGACGGGCCAGGTGGCACTCGTCGTGCAGCCGACGTTCCTGTACGAATTGATTTGGAACGTCCTGGTTTTCGCCGTGTTGATCTACGCGGACCGGCGGTTCGCGCTGGGCCACGGGCGACTGTTCGCGTTGTACGTGGCCAGCTACTGTGTGGGTCGCTTCGGTGTCGAGTTGCTGCGCGACGATACCGCCACTCACATCGCGGGCATCCGGATCAATTCGTTCACATCGACTTTCGTGTTCATCGGGGCCGTGGTGTACCTCATGGTGGCGCCGAAGGGGCGCGAGGCCCCGGAAAGCCTGCGCGGCAAAGACTACGTTTCCGAGGAGTCCCCGGAATCGGAGCCGGCGGGCGAACTCGCGACCGTCGCCTCGGGTGAGGCGGCGACCGTGGCGGTCGCGGGAGGTGGCGGCGAGGACGACGACGAGCCCGCCGACTTGTCGGAAACCGGCGAGGTTGCCTCCGCCGACGAGCCGGAAACCGCGGAGGCCGAGACGGTCAAAGCGGAGGCCGCGGAGCCCGGGCCGGACGAAACCGAAGGGCCCGAGGCGGAAGCCGAAGAGCCCGAAGCCGAAGCCGAAGAGCCGGAAGCCGAAGAGCCGGAAGCCGAAGAGCCCGAGGCCGAAGAGCCCGAGGCCGAAGAAACCGAACCCGAAGAGGCCGACGAGGAAGAGCCCGCGGCCGAGCCCGAAGAACCCGAAGCCGAGGCGGACGAAGAATCCGAAGCCGAGGCGGACGAAGAATCCGAGCCGCCACACGACTCGGCCGAACCGGCTTCGGCCGCCGAGCCTTATAAGACACCCCGCAGCCGGTGGCGGCTGCGAAGGAATCGGTCGTCGAACCCCTAGTGGCCGCGGGTCTGGCATGCTGAACAGGTGACGCAACCCAATTCCGCCGGGCACGCGGCGGAACAGTGTCACCGCCCACGCCGGTACGTCGCGGTCGGCACCGCCGTTGCGCTCGGCGGCGCGCTCGGCTACGTCGGCCTGGTCGACCCGCACAACACGAACTCGTTGTATCCCCAGTGCCCCTTCAAATTGCTTACCGGCTGGAACTGCCCGTTCTGCGGTGGCCTGCGGATGACGAACGATCTGCTGCACGGCGACCTGTTCGCCGCCGTCAACGACAATGTTTTTCTGTTGGTCGGCATCCCGATGCTGGCGGGATGGCTGCTGATTCGCCGCGGGAGCGGCAGACCGGCGCTCTCCACGCCGGCGTGGTTGACGATGGTGCTGGCCATCATCGCCTGGACGGTGCTGCGTAACCTGCCCGGCTTCCCACTGTTGCCGGCGATTCAGAGTGGTTAATCACGCACAGCACGACACCCCGTTTGGTCGGACCGGGTCGGACCCACGCGACTATGCTGGGTCGGCGTGAGTAGACGCGGGAAGATCGTCTGCACCCTTGGCCCTGCGACAAATTCGGACGAGTTGATCCTGGCGCTGGTCGAGGCGGGAATGGACGTCGCCCGGTTGAACTTCAGTCACGGCGACTACTCCGACCACAAAGCCGCCTACGAGCGGGTCCGGGCCGCTTCCGACACCACCGGCCGCGCGGTCGGTGTCCTCGCCGACCTGCAGGGCCCGAAGATCAGGCTGGGCCGGTTCGCCACCGGGGCGACGTACTGGGCCGACGGCGAAACCGTGTGCATCACCGTCGCCGACTGCGAGGGCACCCACGACCGCGTGTCGACCACCTACAAGAAGCTGGCCGCGGACGCGACGGTCGGCGACCGGGTGCTGATCGACGACGGCAAGGTCGGCCTGATCATCGACCGCATCGACGGTGACGATGTCATCTGCACGGTCGTCGAGGGCGGCCCGGTCAGCAACAACAAGGGCATCTCGTTGCCCGGCATGAACGTGTCGGCACCGGCCTTGTCGGAGAAGGACATCGAGGACCTCACGTTCGCGCTGGACCTCGGTGTCGACCTGGTCGCGCTCTCCTTCGTGCGCTCGCCGTCCGACGTCGAGCTGGTGCACGAGGTGATGGACCGGATCGGGCGGCGGGTGCCGGTGATCGCCAAGCTGGAAAAGCCGGAAGCCGTGGACAATCTGGAAGCGATCGTGCTGGCCTTCGACGCCATCATGGTGGCTCGCGGCGACCTCGGCGTCGAGCTGCCGCTGGAAGAGGTGCCGCTGGTGCAGAAGCGGGCCATCCAGATGGCCCGGGAGAACGCCAAACCCGTCATCGTGGCGACCCAGATGCTCGACTCCATGATCGAGAATTCCCGGCCGACGCGCGCCGAGGCCTCCGACGTCGCCAACGCCGTGCTCGACGGCGCCGACGCGGTGATGCTGTCCGGCGAGACGTCGGTCGGAAAGTACCCGCTGGCGGCCGTGCGGACCATGTCGCGGATCATCTGCGCCGTCGAGGACAATTCCACCGCCGCCCCGCCGCTGACGCACGTGCCGCGCACCAAGCGCGGGGTGATCTCCTACGCCGCCCGCGACATCGGCGAGCGCCTGGACGCCAAGGCGCTGGTCGCCTTCACCCAGTCGGGCGACACCGTCAAGCGGCTGGCGCGGCTGCACACCCCGCTGCCGCTGCTGGCCTTCACCGCGTGGCCCGAGGTCCGCAGCCAGCTCGCCATGACGTGGGGCACCGAGACGTTCATCGTCCCGATGATGACGTCCACCGACGGCATGATCCGCCAGGTGGACAAGTCGCTGCTGGAACTCGGTCGCTACAAGCGCGGTGACCTGGTGGTGATCGTGGCCGGCGCGCCACCTGGCACAGTAGGGTCGACCAACCTCATCCACGTGCACCGGATCGGTGAGGACGACGTCTAAGCATTCGAGCCAAGGAGAGGCCGCGATCAGCACGGATTCCGATTTCAAGGAACTGCTTGCGACCCTCGACCTCACTCGGGTCGCCGACGACCGTTTCGTCGGGTCTCATCCCAGCAAGAACCCGATGCGAACCTTCGGCGGCCAGCTCATGGCTCAGTCGTTCGTCGCCGCCAGCCGCTCGCTGGTCCGGGACGACCTGCCGCCCGGCGCTCTGTCGGTGCACTTCATCAACGGCGGTGACACCGCCAAGGACATCGAATTCCACGTCACCCGGCTGCGGGACGAGCGGCGCTTCGCCAACCGGCGCGTGGACGCGGTGCAGGACGGCATGCTGTTGTCCTCGGCGATGATCTCTTACATGTCCGGCGGCCGCGGCCTCGAACACGCCGTCGATCCGCCGCAGGTGGGCGCGCCCGAAACGCAGCCGCCGATCAGCGAGCTGCTCCGGGGTTACGAGGAGACGGTTCCGCACTTCGTCAACGCGCTGCAGCCGATCGAGTGGCGCTACACCAACGACCCGGCCTGGGTGATGCGCGAGAAGGGCGACCGGCTTCCGCACAACCGGGTTTGGATGAAGGCCGGCGGCAGCATGCCCGATGACCCCGTGCTGCACACCGCGACCATGGTGTACTCCTCGGACACCACGGTGCTGGACTCGGTGATCACCACCCACGGCCTGTCGTGGGGTTTCGACCGCATCTTCGCCGCGTCCGCCAACCATTCCGTGTGGTTTCACCGGCAGGTCGACTTCGACGACTGGGTCTTGTACTCGACGTCGTCGCCGGTGGCCGCGGATTCGCGCGGGCTGGGCACCGGGCACTTCTTCGACCGCTCCGGGCAGGTCCTCGCGACGGTGGTGCAAGAAGGAGTGCTGAAATACTTTCCGCCCGCCCGCCGATAGACAGGGCGGAGTACCCGCGGGACATCGCTGTGAAATCGGCCCGTCAGGGCCGGTATCGCGCGTAAGTTTTTAGCTGCCGGGTATTCGGTGCAGAGGCGGCAAACAGCCGCCCAGCTGGAGTTTCAGCGCATCGGGAGGTGAGTGTGAGCGGGCCGTTGGTCGACGTCTCAGCGAAGGCCCGCGCGCGGGAGCGCGTGGTCGTGTCGGTCGATTCGCGCGCGGCCCGGCTGATCGGTGCGCTGGCGCTGCTGAGCGCCACCTGCTGGTTGGCCGAAATCCTGGTTCGCCACCACCACCACCCGGCGTGGCACTACACCGATCGGTTGGCCTGGTCGCTGACCGTCCTGGTCGCGGTGGCGTGGATCGCACGCGGCATCTTCCTGGGACGTCCCGTTACGGCCACGCACGCCGTCGCGGCCTTCTTCTTCGTGCTGGCCGGGCTGGGCCTGCACGTGCTGTCTTTCGATCTGCTCGGCGACCTGGTCATCGCCGGCTCCGGCATGGTGCTGATGTGGCCGACGTCGTCGCATGCGCGTGCGGAGGATCTGCCCCGGGTGTGGAAATTGATCCAGGCCACCCAGGACGATCCGCTCGCGCCCTTCGCGATGCAGACCGGCAAGAGTTACCACTTCACCGCGGACGGCAGCGCCGCGCTCGCCTACCGGACGCGCCTGGGTATCGCCGTGGTCGGCGGTGACCCGATCGGTGACGAATCTCGATTCCCCGAGCTGGTCGCCGACTTCGCCGCCATGTGCCACACCCACGGCTGGCGAATCGCGGTGGTCGGTTGCGGCGAGCGACGGCTCGAATTGTGGAACGACGTCGCGGTGGTCGGACAGTCGTTGCGCGCCGTGCCGATCGGGCGCGACGTCGTCGTCGACGTCACCGGTTTCGACATGGTGGGACGCAAGTTCCGCAACCTGCGCCAGGCGGTGAAGCGCTCCCACAACTGCGGCATCACCACCGAGATCGTGGGGGAGCAGGAACTCAGCGATGAGCAACTGGCCGAGCTGATCGAGGTGGTCCGAGCGTCGAGCAAGGCGGCCCACACCGAGCGCGGATTCCACATGAACCTCGACGGCGTGCTGGAGGGCCGGTTCCCCGGCATCCAGCTGATCCTCGCCCGGGACGCCTCGGGCAAGGTGCAGGCATTCCACCGGTACGCGACGGCCGGCGGGGGCAGCGACATCACCCTCGACGTGCCGTGGCGCCGGCGCGGAGCCCCCAACGGCATCGACGAACGCCTCAGCGTCGACATGATCATGGCCGGCAAAGAGAATGGCGCCCAACGGCTTTCCCTCGCGTTCGCGGCGTTCCCGGAAATCTTCGACGAGAAGAATCGCAGCCGCACCCAGCGCGTCTTCTATCGGTTGATCCACGTTCTCGACCCGCTGATCGCCCTCGAGTCGCTCTACCGCTACGTGCGCAAGTTCCACGCGCTGGACACCCGGCGCTACGCGCTGGTGTCCATGACTCAGATCGTCCAGTTGCTGATCGTGCTGCTGTCGCTGGAGTTCATGCCGCGCCGGCGACACCTCTGAGCGCATCCAATTGCAGTTCGCGACAGCCAATGCCCTCGGGCAGGTGGTGGGTAGCCACCACCACGGTCCGATCGGCCGACATCAGAGCGGAACTCGGCCCCAGCAGGTCGCGGAGTATCGGTTCGGCGTCGGCGGCGTCGAGGTGTTCGGTCGGCTCGTCGAGCAGCACGATCCGGGCGGATGTGAGCATCGCCCGCGCCAGCAGCAGCCTCCTGCGCTGACCGGCCGAAAGCGCCTGCGCGCCACCGGTCAATACCGTCGACAGGTTCTCGGGCAGACCGGCTAGCCAGGGGCCGAGCCCGACCGCGTCCAGCGCGTCCGCCAATTCGGCGTCGCGGCAGTCGCCGCGGGCCACCAGCAGGTTGTCTCGAACCGTGGTGTCGAAGATGTGCGCGTCTTCCGCGAAAAAGCTGACGGCGCCGCGCAAGTCGTCTTCACGGAAGGCGGTTAGATCGGTGCCGTCGAGCGTCACCCGTCCCTCCAGCGGGGGTAGCAGCCCGGCAAGCGTCATCAAGAGCGTGGTCTTGCCGGACCCGCTGGCGCCGGTGATTGCCAGCCGGGCACCCGGCGGTAGGTCCAGCGAGATGCGGTTCGAGCGCGCGGCTCCGGCGTGCCCGGACCGGATGTCGGCGGACAGCACGGCGAGCGGGTTCGGCGGGGCCGCGGGCGATTCGGGCTGATGCGGGCGGTCGCTCGCCGTCAGGTCGAGCAACCGGCGGGCGGCGATGCGCGATCGGGTCAGCTGGACCGCGGCGGCCGGCAACGGTGTCATCGCCTCGAACGCGGACAGCGGCAACAACATCAGGACGGCGAGCGTGGTTGGCGCGACCGAAGGGGCAAGCCAGAGGCCGGCTATCACCGCGCCGAGCACGCTGGCCCCGATCGCGGCGGTGGGCGCGGCCTCGGCGATGGCGGCCGGCCGGGCGGCCGCGTCGAGCGCGGCGCCCCACGCGCGTTGGCGGCGTTGCGACTCGGCGATGACGCGGGGGAGCAGGCCGGCGACGCGGAGCTCGGGCGCGTGTTCCAGCGCGATCATCGCCGAGGTATCGCGGTCGGAATGATGCTGCCGGGCAAGGCTTTCCTGGCCGGCCGCGGCCCTGGCCGCGAACCGCGGTGCGACGATGCCCGCGATCAGCAGGCAGATCACCAGCACCGCCGCGGCCGGCAGCGAGATGACCGCGACCACCACGGTCGCCGCCAGCCCCAGCACCGCCGCGACCCCGATCGGCACCACGGCACGCACCAGCACATTGGCCAGTTCTTCGACGTCGGAGCCCACGCGGGTGACGAGCTCGCCGCTGTGCAGACGGACGGCTGCCGCCGCAGGCCCGTGCGCCAGCCGGTGATAGATCCCCGCCCGGGCGGTGCCTGCCGCGCGCAGCGCGGCGTCGTGGGTGACCAGTCGCTCGCAGTAGTGCAGCACTCCCCGGGAAATCGCGAAAGCGCGCACCGCGACGGCCGCGACCGACAGGTCCAGCACCGGTGGCATCTGCCAGGCCCTCGTGATGAGCCAGGCCGAGACACCGGCGAGTGCCAGCGCGCTGCCCAGCGACAGCACGCCCAGCGCGATGGCCGCAAACAGCCGGGGGAGTCGGGGCCGCAGCAGCGGCGCCGCAGCCAACAGCGGATCAGGCCGGGACATAACGCGCCCCGCTGTCGGCGACCACTTCGACCACCCGGTCGCCGATCGCCAGAACCGGTGCGCGGTGCCCGACGACGACGACGGTCGCGCCCGAACGGGCGCGCTCCACGATGGCCCGCAACACGCGTTCCTCGGCGTGCGCATCGAGGTGCGCGGTGGGCTCGTCGAGCAGTAGCACCGGCGCGGACGATCCGAGCGCTCGGGCGAGGCCGAGCCGTTGCCGCTGCCCGAGCGACAGGCCGACGCCGCCGCGGCCGAGCACCGTGTCCAGCCCATCGGGCAGGTCGGCCAGCACCCTATCGAAATCGGAATCGGCACAAGCAGTTTCGAGGTCGTCTAGGTCGCCGAACAGGACCAGGTTGTCCCGGACCGTGCCCGGGACGAGTGCCGGGCGCTGCGGCAGCCACGACAACTGCCGCCACCAGGCGCCCGGCTCCAGATCGGCGACGTCGATGCCGGCCACGGTGACCCGGCCCGAGGACGGCCCGGTGACCCCGGTGATCGCCTGCAGGGTAGTGCTTTTGCCGGCGCCGTTGCGCCCGGTCAGCACCGTAACCGCGCCCGGTTCGATGAGCGCGGTGAGGTCGCGCGGCGCGTGGCCGTCGCGACCGGCGACGCCGAGCCCGTCGAGGCGGATCTGTGCCCCGCGGGCGGTGACCGTCTGGTCCCGGGCCTGCGCTGGAGTCGGTTCGCCGATGAGGGCGAAGGCCTTGTCGACGGCGGTTCTTCCGTCCTGCGCGGCGTGGAATTCCACGCCGATGCGGCGCAACGGCCAGTACACGTCGGGCGCGAGCAACAGCACCGTGAGGCCGGCCGCCAGCGTCATCTCGCCGAACACCAGGCGGAACCCGATGCCCACCGCGATCAGCGCCACGCCCAGCGTCGCCAGCAGTTCCAGCACCAGCGCGGACAGGAAGGCGATCCGGAGCGTCGCCATGGCCGAGCGGCGGTGCGCGGCGGCCAGTTCGTCGATGCGGCGCTCCGGGCCCCGACCGCGCCCCAGCGCCCGCAGGGTGGGGATGCCGGCGATCAGATCGAGCAACCGGCCCTGCAGTGTCGTCATGGCGGCCAGGGCCGCCGCCGACCGGTCGGCGGTGGCCAGGCCGATCAGGACCATGAATATCGGTATGAGCGGCAAGGTGATCGCCACGATGGCCGCCGATTTCAGGTCGTAGAGAGCGATGACGGCGACGGTCGCGGGGGTGAGGATCCCGGCGAGCAGCAACGTCGGCAGGTACCCGGTGAAGTAGGGGCGCAGGCCGTCGAGGCCGCGCGTGACCACCACCGCGGCGGCATCCCGTTGGCCGGCGAGCTCACCGGGCTGGCGGGCGGTCACCGCCGTGAGCACCTGACCGGACAGATCGGCGATGACCGCGCTGGCGCCGCGTTGACTCAACCGGGTCTGCAACCATTGCGCCACTGTCCGAATGGTCCACAGCAGCAATAGGACCGACAGCGGCCCGAGCCAGACGCGCGGGCCGTGGGCGGAGCGATCGCCGACCGCGCGGGCAACCACGCCAGCGAGGACGATCGCCGAGCCGATCGCGCAGCCGGAGATCACCACTCCGCAGCACACCGTCGAGGCCAGGTAGCGGCGCAGGGCGGTCGATGCCTGCCACAGTCGCGGGTCCAGCGGGCCCCGCGCTCTGGAGTCGCGCGGCGGATTGTTCGCGCTCAGGACACCCGCCTTGCCAGGCCGATGGACGGAGGTATCCGGTCCGCCGAGATCCGTTGCCGGAAAACCCAATACGTCCAGGCTTGGTACACCACCGTCAGCGGGGCCATGAACGCGGTCACCCACGTCATGACCTTGAGGGTGTAGGGCGTCGACGAGGCGTTGTAGATTGTCAGGCTCCACTGCTTGTTCAGCGTCGACGGCACCAAGTTCGGGTACAGCGCGCCGAACAACAGGATCACAACCGCCACAACGACCGTGGCCGTGCAGGCGAACGCCCAGCCGTCGGACACGCGCCGCCACACCAGCAACACCGCCGACAGCTGTGCCACTACCGCGACGGCGAGCACCAGCCAGGTCCAGTCCTTGCCGTGGGCCAGCTGCGTCCAGATCCCAAAGCCCGCAACCAGTGCGGTCACCGGCAGCGAGAGCCAGACCGCCAGCCGGTGGGCGTCGTCGCGGATGGCGCCGGAGGTCTTCAGCGAGATGAACACCGCGCCGTAGAGCAGAAACAGCCCGGCGGTGGCCAGGCCGCCCAGCAGGGTGTAGGCGTTGAGCACGTCGGTGATCGAGAGGTTGACCTGCCCGTCGGCGTCCACCGGCAGGCCGCGGACCAGGATGGCGAAGGCGACGCCCCACAACAACCCGGGCAGCCACGATCCGGCCGCGATGCCGAAATCGGCCCAGCCGCGCCACTTGGTGTCGTCGATCTTGCCGCGCCACTCGATCGCCACGGCGCGCAGGATCATCCCGAACAGGATGGCCAGCAGTGGCAGGTACAGCGTGGAGAACACGGTCGCGTACCAGCCGGGGAAGGCGGCGAACATCGCTGCGCCGCCGACGATCAGCCAGACCTCGTTGCCGTCCCAGATCGGGCCGATGGTGTTCAGCGCCGTGCGCCGGATGGGCTCGGGTTCACCGATGCCGACGCGGGCCAGCGGTTCCATCAACATGCCGACGCCGAAGTCGAAGCCCTCCAGAACGAAGAAACCCAGGAACAGCAACCCGATGATGCCGAACCACAACTCCTGCAGTCCCATCGGTCAACTCCTTTCCAGCTGGGCCTTAATAGGCGAACGACAGCGGCGCCACCTCGTCGTCGCCGGGTGCCGTCGGGGCAGCCGGTTCGGCGTCGTGTTCCCGGGGCCCTTCGGTGACGTACCGCTTGAGCAGGAAGAACCAGATCACCGCCAGCACCGCGTAGACGAGGGTGAACGTCACCAGGGAGGTGACCACCATGCCGGGCGCATGGTGCGAGACGGCCTCATGGACGGTGAACCGAACCTGTTGGTCGCCGGTCGGATTCGGTGCGACGATCCAGGGTTGCCGCCCCATTTCGGTGAACACCCACCCGGAGATGTTCGCCAGGAACGGCGTGGGGATGGTCAGCAGCGCCAGCCAGGAGAACCACCGCTGGTTGGGCACCCGGCCGCCGCGGGTGAGCCACAACGCGGCAAGCGCGAATAATATCGGAACGGCCAGGAATCCGATCATCGCCCGGAACGACCAGTAGGTGACAAAGAGGTTGGGCCGGTAGTCGTTTGGGCCGAACCGTTGCTCGAAGTCCTGCTGGATATTGCGCACGCCCTGCAACGTCACGCCGCTGGTTCGGCCCTCCGCGAGGAACGGCAGCACGTACGGGACCTCGATGACCCGGGTGATGCTGTCGCAGTTGTTGTGCGTGCCGACGGTGAGAATCGAGAAGTCGGGGTCGGTCTCGGTGCCGCACAACGACTCCGCCGACGCCATCTTCATCGGTTGCTGAACGAACATCAGCTTGCCCTGGCGGTCGCCGGTGAAGAACAGGCCGACGGCCGCGAGCAGCACCACCCAGCACCCGAGGATGGCCGCCGGACGAAACATGGTGCGCGCGTCCGATTCCGCGGCGGGGGTGGCGGTCGCCGGGCGGCGGGAACGGACCAGGAACCACGCGCTGATGGCCGCGACGAAGGTCGCGGCGGTCAGCAGCGCGCCGCCGACCGTGTGGGTAAACGCCCACCGCGCAGTGTTATTGCCCAGCAGCGCGGTGATGCTGTCCAGCTCGGCACGATGGGTCGCCGGGTTGTAATGCGCGCCAACTGGATGCTGCATGAACGAGTTCGCCACGATGATGAAGAACGCGGACATGTTCACACCGATCGCGACGATCCAGATGCAGGCCAGGTGGATCAGCTTCGGCAGCCGGCCCCAACCGAAAATCCACAACCCGATGAAGGTGGACTCGAAGAAGAAGGCGAACAAGCCCTCCATGGCCAGCGGCGCGCCGAAGATGTCGCCGACGAAGCGCGAATACTCACTCCAGTTCATGCCGAACTGGAATTCCTGGACGATTCCCGTCGCCACGCCGATGGCGAAGTTGATCAGGAACAACTTGCCGAAGAACTTGGTGAGCCGGTACCACGCGGTGTTATCCGTTACCACCCATACCGTCTGCATGACCGCTAGCAGGGGCGCCAAACCGATGGTGAGCGGCACGAAGATGAAGTGGTAGACGGTAGTGATACCGAACTGCCACCGCGAAATATCGACGACATTCATCTGTCATCTCCCGAAACTGCGGAGCCGCACGACGCGGCTACTACAAAGTGTAGTAGAAGGTCCCGAGGCGGCGCTACTTCAGAGCCGCCTCAGGGGGTAAGGGTCTTCGAGGCCTTCCGGATGCCGAAGGACGACACGATCTCGAAGATGCCGAGGACCACGAACCAGACCCCGACCACCAGCGCCAGCGTGACAATCGATTCGAGCGGCGACGCCAGAACGACGATGCCGGCGAGCAGACTGATCAGGCCGATGAAGATCGCCCATCCCCGCCCCGGCAGGTGCGGGTCCTGGATGGCAGAGACCGTCGTGCCGACGCCGCGGAAGATGAATCCGATGCCAATCCAGATGGCTAACAACAGGATTGCGTATCCCTGACCGAAGTGGCGAAATGCCAACAACGCCAGGATGAGTGACGCGGCACCGCTGATGAAGAGCAGGATCCGGCTTCCCGCCGAGACATGCAGGCTGAACGCGAAGAACACCTGTGCGGCGCCGGTGATCAGCAGATAGACGCCGAAGGCGGTTGCGGCGACCACGATGGATATGCCGGGCCACGCGAGCACCAGAATGCCGAGGGCCAGCGACAGGAGTCCCGACAATAGGGTCGATTTCCACAGATGCGGCAACAAACTTGGAGCGGGGGAAGGTCCAGGTGTGGTTTGCATGGCCGCAGTCTGACACAAACCCCGCCTTGGGTATAGGGCACTTTGGGCTACACGTGGGCCGTGCGTGAACCCCTCGTGAGCAGCTCGGTGGTTTCCTCGGTGGTCTCGCTGTCCGCCTTGCGCCCGATCAGATACCAGGTGCGCATGAGGCCTTTGCCCTTGACGTCGATGTGGCCGCGCTCCTGCAGCACGAATTCGTCCTTGAGACGCTCGTACATGGCCTCGGGCACCTGAATTCGGCCCACCGAGTCGGTGGATTCCATCCGGGACGCGACATTGACCGCGTCACCCCACACGTCATAGAAGAACCGCCGGGAACCCACCACGCCGGCGACCACCGGCCCGCATGCCATGCCCACCCGCAGGGGAACCGCGTTGCCGTGCGGATCCTGCAGTCCGGCCGCAACATTGGCCATGTCGAGTGCGAAGTCCGCCAGGGCCTGCGCGTGGTCGGACCGGGCGCGCGGAACGCCGCTGACCACCATGTAAGAGTCGCCGCTGACTTTGATCTTCTCGAGTCCGTGCCGGTCCACCAATGCGTCGAAGGCGCTGTACAACCGGTCGAGGAAGCGCACCAGGTCGGCCGGGGCCGTGCCGCTGGCCCGCTCGGTGAACCCGACGATATCGGCGAACAGAACGGAGGCGTCGTCGAACTTGTCGGCGATGACGCTGCGGTCGGGTTCCTTGAGCCGCTCGGCGATGCTGGCCGGCAACATGTTGGTCAGCAGCGCCTCCGAGCGCTCGTACTGCGTCTCCATCATGGCCTCGGCGCGCGCGGTGTCACGCAGGGCGAACCAGACGGTCACGACCACCATCACCACGCTGGAAATCGCCGTCACGATGAATCCGGTCGATTGGGCCCAGGCCGGCTGCAGCCCGGTGTCGCGCGGCACCAGGAACTCGACGGCGACTATGAGGCCGGCGGCGACGGCAGCCAGCGCGGATGCCAGAACGATGTGTTCGATCCCCAGCAACAACACGACGATGCAGGCGCCCACCAGGAAGAAGAACTGGGCCCCCGACCCGGTGCCCACGTCCACGCAGCTGGCAAAGACGGACACGTAGGCCGCGCCCATAAAGGTAAGCGGGGCAACCAGTTCGCCGAAGCGCTGCAGCCACGGGACCATCGCAAAGATCATCGCGCCGAGGATGTTGATCGAGCTGACCTGCCACAGCCAGGTGCCGCCCAGGATCTGCACGAGCACGAAGCTCACGCTCACCATCACGGCCAGCCACGAGGTGATAGTCAGGATCCGGGCCCGGCGGGCGGCGCTGGCGGCGTAGTGCTGATTGCGGTCGCGGGTCTGCGCCCGCACTGCGGCTACGCAGTCCGGGCGTCTCGCCGAGCCGGCTGACACGGGTGGGGCGCCGCACTTCTTAGCCGCCACATTCAAAAGCGTAACCGCTGAGCTCGGTTCGTGGGCCAGTCAATGGGTCCCGACGACGCGCCGGATGCCCGTCGACGGCTGGCGCTTCGGGGCATCGGAAAATTAAAAAAAGATTTTCCGCTGAAGGGGTTTACAAAATTATCCGACGTGTTATTAAACATATGTCGGGCTGTGATGTGGGTCATGTGTTCCTCTAATGCGGGGGTGCGGTGTGGCAAGTCTCAGCAGCAGGATCGGGATCGCGCTAATGCTGGCGTGCACCGCGGCGGCAACCCCCGCCTGTGGGGTCGGATGCGGCGGCGCGGGCTCGTTGTTGCGGGTGGCCACCGACTCGATGCAGAACGATCCGATGCAGGTCAACGTGGTGCACTCGGAAGAACAAGTGTGCATTAGCCGCTAACGCGGCAGTCGCAACCCGGCCGCGCCCGGCGCGCCATAGGTCGATGGATGGCGCCTCGACGGGCCCCGAAAATGGCATGAATTCATCGTGTAACCGGCGCGATTCTATTTGAATGCAACTGTGCCCTTTATTGCGCCCGGTATTTAAATTCGGGCGAGTTCATACCTTTGGCACGGATTTCACTCATTTAACAAACCTGGGGCTTGGAGGCACCGGTTTCGCGGGGACGCCGGGCCGGGGTCGCGGCAGCCGGCATCGGTATGCGAGGCAACTCGATCCGGGCCACCGGTACGCCCTGACGGGCGGTTGCTTGTCTGTCCTGCCTGTGGTGCCCTCGGTGGGATTCGAACCCACACTGGACGGGTTTTGAGTCCGTTTCCTCTGCCAGTTGGGATACGAGGGCTTGCCGGCCTCCTACCTTAGAGGCAGCCTCCCACCATAGAGGATTCGGTGTAGACACCCATCTCACCGCCCCGAGGTCGCTGGCCTCGGACGTTCACGCGACAATGTCCGTCATGACAGGCCCCACGACCGACACCGACGCCGCTGTGCCGCGCCGGGTCCTGATCGCGGAAGACGAAGCGCTGATCCGAATGGACCTCGCCGAGATGCTGCGAGAGGAGGGGTACGACATCGTCGGGGAGGCCGGCGACGGACAGGAGGCCGTCGAGTTGGCCGAACGACATCAACCCGACCTCGTGATCATGGACGTGAAGATGCCTCGCCGCGACGGGATCGACGCGGCGTCCGAGATCGCCAGCAAGCGCATCGCGCCGATCGTGGTGCTGACCGCGTTCAGCCAGCGCGACCTGGTCGAGCGCGCTCGCGATGCCGGGGCGATGGCCTACCTGGTGAAGCCCTTCACGATCAGCGACCTGATTCCGGCGATCGAATTGGCGGTCAGCCGCTTCAGTGAGATCACCGAGCTGGAACGCGAAGTGGCGACGTTGTCCGAGCGGCTGGAGACCCGCAAGCTCGTCGAACGCGCCAAGGGGCTGCTGCAGACCAAGCAGGGCATGACCGAGCCCGAGGCGTTCAAGTGGATTCAGCGCGCCGCCATGGACCGCCGTACCACGATGAAGCGGGTCGCCGAAGTCGTCCTGGAAACCCTCGACACACCCGAGGAGTAGGTCGCGGCCGTCGACTGTGAGCTCAGGCAGACGACACGCCGAACGAGGCCGCCGCAGTCGCACACTGGGCGAAGGCTGAAAGCCTCAGCGCGCCACGATCACCGACGAGCCGTGACCGAACAGGCCCTGGTTGGCCGTGACGCCGACCGTGGCATTCTCCACCTGCCGGCCCGTCGCCCGACCGCGCAGCTGCCAGGTCAGCTCGCAGACCTGCGCGATGGCCTGGGCGGGGATGGCCTCGCCGAAGCAGGCCAGCCCGCCCGACGGGTTGACCGGGACCCTGCCGCCGATGGTGGTCGCGCCGCTGCGCAGCAGCGCCTCGGCCTCGCCCTTCGGGCACAGCCCGAGATGCTCGTACCAGTCGAGCTCCAGCGCGGTGGACAGGTCGTAGACCTCGGCCAGGCTGACATCCTCGGGCCCGATGCCCGCCTCGGCGTAGGCCGCATCAAGGATCTGATCCTTGAACACCCGGTCCGGTGCGGGCACCGCGGCGGTGGAATCCGTTGCGATGTCGGGCAATTCGGGCAGGTGCTGCGGGTAGCGGGGGGTGACCGTGCTGACCGCCCGCACCGATGGAACGCCGTCGAGCGAGCCGAGGTGCTTGCGGGCGAACTCGGCGCTGGCCACGATCAGGGCCGCCGCACCATCGGAGGTGGCGCAGATGTCGAGCTGTCGCAACGGGTCGGCCACCACCGGGCTGGCGAACACGTCGTCGGCCGAAGCTTCCTTGCGGTAGCGGGCGTTCGGGTTCTGCAGGCCATGCCGCGAGTTCTTCACCTTCACCTGAGCGAAGTCCTCGGCCGTCGCGCCGTAGAGGTCCATCCGGCGGCGCGCCAGCAGCGCGAAGTACACCGGGTTCATCGCACCGATCAGGTGGAACCGCTGCCAGTCGGGGTCGTTCTTGCGTTCTCCGCCAACGGGAGCGAACGCGCCCTTCGGGGTGGTGTCGGCGCCGATCACCAGCGCGACGTCGCAGAAACCGGCCAGGATTTGAGCCCGCGCGCTCTGCAGCGCCTGGGAACCGCTCGCACACGCGGCGTAGCTCGAGCTGACCGGCACGCCGTTCCAGCCCAGCTTCTGGGCGAACGTCGACCCGGCGATGAAGCCCGGGTAGCCGTTGCGGATGGTGTCCGCGCCGGCGACCAGCTGAATCTGCGTCCAGTCCAGGCCGGCCTCGGCCAGCGCGGCGCGCGCGGCGACGACCCCGTACTCGGTGAAGTCGCGGCCCCACTTGCCCCACGGGTGCATTCCGGCGCCCAGGATGTAAAGCGGTTCGGGCATCAGGCGATCCTCCACGCATAGACGATGCGCTGCACGCCGTCGGCGTCGGTGAACAGCGGCATGGTGGTCAGCTCCATCTCCATGCCGACCTTCAAATCGGCGGCCAGCGTGCCCTCGACCACCTTGCCCAGCACGATGATTCCCTCGTCGGCCAGCTCGACCGCGGCGATGGCGAACGGCTCGAAGGGATCCGGGGCGGGGTAGGGCGGCGGGGGTGGATACCGGTTCTCGGTGTAGCTCCACAGCGTTCCCCGGGTCGACAACGCGACGGGTTCCAGTGTGTCGCTGGCGCAGGCCGGGTTGGGGCAGTTGTTCTCGCGCGGCGGGAAGACATAGGTGCCGCATTCGGGGCACTTGCTGCCGATCAAGTGGGCGCTTCCGGTGTCGTCGGTGGCGAACCATCCGTCGATCGCGGGTTCTTGGCTGGTGACCTCTGGCACTCGGCCAGACTACCCAGCCCCAATACGAAACTGAAACGTGTTGCAGTTCCGGCCCCGGGTGGTTGGGGCGCGTGCCCCGTCGTACCGGATGCCTAGAGTGTGAGCCGTGAGTATCGCCAGCGAGGAGCAGACCAAGCCGACGCTGATGCTGCTGGACGGCAATTCGCTGGCCTTCCGCGCCTTCTACGCGCTGCCCGCCGAGAATTTCAAGACCCGCGGCGGCCTGACCACCAACGCGGTGTACGGCTTCACGGCGATGCTGATCAATCTGTTGCGCGACGAGGCCCCGACGCACATCGCCGCGGCGTTCGACGTGTCCCGGCAGACGTTCCGTTCCGAGCGGTACCCCGAGTACAAGGCCAATCGCTCGGCGACGCCGGGCGAATTTCACGGCCAGATCGACATCACCAAGGAAGTGCTGAACGCTCTGGGCATCACGGTGCTCGCCGAGCCGGGCTTCGAAGCCGACGACCTCATCGCGACGCTGGCCACCCAGGCCGAACACCAGGGCTACCGCGTGCTGGTGGTCACCGGCGACCGGGACTCTCTGCAGTTGGTCAGCGACGACGTCACGGTGCTCTACCCGCGCAAGGGCGTCAGCGAACTCACCCGATTCACGCCCGAGGCCGTCGTCGAAAAGTACGGGTTGACCCCCACGCAGTACCCCGACTTCGCCGCCCTGCGTGGCGATCCCAGCGACAACCTGCCCGGCATCCCCGGCGTCGGGGAGAAGACCGCGTCCAAGTGGATCGCCGAGTACGGCTCGCTGCAAGGTCTGGTCGACAACGTCGACTCGGTGCGCGGCAAGGTCGGCGACGCGCTGCGGGCCAACCTGGCCAGCGTGATCCGCAACCGCGAGCTCACCGATCTGGTCAAGGACGTGCCGCTGGCGCAGACCCCGGACACGCTGCGCATGCAGCCCTGGGACCGCGACCACATCCACCGGCTGTTCGACGACCTGGAGTTCCGGGTGTTGCGCGACCGCTTGTTCGACACCCTGGCCGCGGCAGAGCCGGAGGTCGACGCCGGTTTCGACGTCCGCGGGGGCGCGCTGCAGCCCGGCGAGCTGGCGGTGTGGCTGGCGGAGCACAGCTCGGGCAAGCGGTTCGGTCTGGCCGTCGTCGGCACGCATTTGGCCTACGACGCCGACGCCACCGCGTTGGCCATCGTCTCCGCCGACGGTGAGGGCCGCTACATCGACACCTCAACGCTGGAGCCCGACGACGAGGCGGCGCTGGCGTCCTGGTTGGCCGACCCGGGTCCACCCAAGGCGCTGCACGAAGCCAAGCTGGCGATGCACGACCTCGCCGGCCGGGGCTGGACGCTGGCCGGCGTCACCTCCGATACCGCGCTGGCCGCCTACCTGGTTCGGCCCGGGCAGCGCAGCTTCTCCCTCGAGGACCTGTCGCTGCGCTACCTACGCAGGGAGCTGCGCGCGGAAAGTCCTGAGCAGCAACAGCTTTCATTGCTCGACGATTCCGATGGAACGGACGACCAGGCGGTGCAGACGCTGATCCTGCGGGCCGTGGCGGTGCTGGATCTAGCCGACGCGCTCGACGAGGAGCTGGCCCGCATCAACTCCACGTCGCTGCTTGGCGGCATGGAGCTGCCGGTGCAGCGGGTGCTGGCCGGGATGGAAAACACCGGCATCGCAGTCGATCTGGATCTGCTCGGCGAGCTGCAGAGCGATTTCGCCCACCAGATCCGCGACGCGGGCGAAGCGGCCTACGCGGTGATCGGCAAGCAGATCAACCTGGGCTCGCCGAAGCAGTTGCAGGCGGTGCTCTTCGACGAGCTGGAGATGCCGAAGACCAAGCGCACCAAGACCGGCTACACCACCGACGCCGACGCCCTGCAGTCGCTGTTCGACAAGACCGGCCATCCGTTCCTGCAGCACCTGCTCACCCACCGCGACGCCACCCGGCTCAAGGTGACCGTCGACGGCTTGCTGAATTCGGTGGCCTCGGACGGGCGCATCCACACCACGTTCAACCAGACCATCGCGGCGACGGGCCGGCTGTCGTCGACCGAGCCGAACCTGCAGAACATCCCGATCCGCACCGAGGCGGGCCGGCGGATCCGGGACGCGTTCGTGGTGGGCGACGGCTACAGCGAGCTGATGACCGCCGACTACAGCCAGATCGAGATGCGGATCATGGCGCATCTGTCGCGGGACGAGGGCCTGATCGAGGCGTTCAACACGGGGGAGGACCTGCACTCGTTCGTCGCGTCCCGGGCATTCGGCGTGCCGATCGAGGAGGTCACCGGCGAGCTGCGCCGCCGGGTCAAGGCGATGTCGTACGGGCTGGCCTACGGGTTGAGCGCCTACGGCCTGTCGCAGCAGTTGAAGATCTCCACCGAAGAGGCGAAGGAACAGATGGACGCCTACTTCGCCCGGTTCGGCGGGGTGCGCGACTACCTGATGAACATCGTGGAGCAGGCCCGCAAGGACGGCTACACCTCGACGGTGCTGGGCCGCCGCCGCTACCTGCCCGAGCTGGACAGCAGCAACCGCCAGGTGCGGGAGGCGGCCGAGCGGGCGGCGCTCAACGCGCCCATCCAGGGCAGCGCCGCCGACATCATCAAGGTCGCGATGATCGAGGTCGACAAGGCGATCAAAGAAGCCGGGCTGAAGTCCCGGATGCTGCTACAGGTGCACGACGAACTGCTGTTCGAAATCGCTCCGGGCGAGCGCGACCAGCTCGAGGCGCTGGCCCGCGAGAAGATGGGCGGCGCCTATCCGCTCGACGTGCCGCTGGAGGTCTCGGTGGGCTACGGCCGTTCCTGGGACGCGGCGGCGCATTGACGGGGGCGTCAGTCGCCGAGGATGATCTAGCGGAGAGAAAATTTATCGCGAAATTCGCGTTGCGGTCACTTTCGCCGTGGGCATTCACCCGGTGTCGCGCAAGTGGCGCGCCGCCCGGGTTTGGCCAGCGTGTACGCAGTCGAGTAACCTCAATAGATAAATCCCAGTTTTGTCCCTACGACCCAACCTGTCCGGAGCAACCCACCACATGCCGAGTCCCACCGTCACCTCGCCCCAAGTAGCCGTCAACGACATTGGCTCCAGCGAGGACTTTCTTGCCGCAATAGACAAAACGATCAAGTACTTCAACGATGGCGACATCGTCGAGGGGACGATCGTCAAAGTGGACCGGGACGAGGTGCTCCTCGACATCGGCTACAAGACCGAGGGCGTCATCCCCGCCCGCGAGCTCTCCATCAAGCACGATGTCGACCCCAGCGAGGTCGTTTCCGTCGGCGATGAGGTCGAAGCCCTCGTTCTCACCAAGGAGGACAAAGAGGGCCGCCTGATCCTGTCCAAGAAGCGCGCGCAGTACGAGCGCGCCTGGGGCACCATCGAGGCGCTCAAGGAGAAGGACGAGGCCGTCAAGGGCACCGTCATCGAGGTGGTCAAGGGTGGCCTGATCCTCGACATCGGCCTGCGTGGCTTCCTGCCCGCGTCGCTGGTCGAGATGCGTCGGGTCCGCGATCTGCAGCCGTACATCGGCAAGGAGATCGAGGCCAAGATCATCGAGCTGGACAAGAACCGCAACAACGTCGTGCTGTCGCGCCGGGCCTGGCTGGAGCAGACCCAGTCCGAGGTGCGCAGCGAGTTCCTCAACCAGCTGCAGAAGGGCGCCATCCGCAAGGGTGTCGTCTCGTCCATCGTCAACTTCGGCGCGTTCGTCGACCTCGGTGGTGTGGACGGCCTGGTGCACGTCTCCGAGCTGTCCTGGAAGCACATCGACCACCCGTCCGAGGTGGTCCAGGTCGGCGACGAGGTCACCGTCGAGGTGCTCGACGTCGACATGGACCGCGAGCGGGTTTCGTTGTCGCTCAAGGCAACCCAGGAAGACCCGTGGCGCCACTTCGCCCGCACGCACGCCATCGGCCAGATCGTGCCCGGCAAGGTCACCAAGCTGGTGCCGTTCGGTGCGTTCGTCCGCGTCGAGGAGGGCATCGAGGGCCTGGTGCACATCTCCGAGCTGGCCGAGCGCCACGTCGAGGTGCCCGACCAGGTGGTGGCCGTCGGCGACGACGCCATGGTCAAGGTCATCGACATCGACCTGGAGCGCCGCCGAATCTCGTTGTCGCTCAAGCAAGCCAACGAAGACTACACCGACGAGTTCGACCCGGCGAAGTACGGCATGGCCGACAGCTACGACGAGCAGGGCAACTACATCTTCCCCGAAGGCTTCGACGCCGAGACCAACGAATGGCTCGAGGGATTCGACAAGCAGCGCACCGAGTGGGAGGCCCGCTACGCCGAGGCCGAACGCCGCCACAAGATGCACACCGCGCAGATGGAGAAGTTCGCCGCGGCCGAGGCGGCCGGGCACGCCGAGCAGTCGTCGGGCAACGGCGGTGCGCCGCAGGAGAAGGCGGCCGGCGGGTCGCTGGCCAGCGACGCTCAATTGGCCGCCCTGCGGGAGAAGCTCGCCGGCAACGCCTAATCGCGTTCACGCATGCTGCGTATCGGGTTGACCGGTGGCATCGGCGCCGGCAAGTCGGCGCTGTCGACCACCTTCGCGAAATGCGGTGCGGTCATCGTCGACGGTGACGTCATCGCGCGCGAGGTGGTCCAGCCGGGCACCGAGGGGCTGGCGGCGCTTGTCGAGGCGTTCGGTGACGACATACTGCTGCCCGACGGATCGCTGGATCGTCCCGCGCTGGCCGCCAAGGCCTTCCGGGACGACGAGGCGCGTCAACGGCTGAACGGCATCGTCCACCCGCTGGTCGGCAAGCGCCGCGCCGAGATCATCGCCTCGGTGCCCGAGGATTCGGTTGTCGTCGAAGACATCCCGCTGCTGGTGGAGTCGGGAATGGCGCCGCTGTTTCCGCTCGTGGTCATCGTGTACGCCGACGTCGAGGTGCGGCTGCGACGGCTGGTCGATCAGCGGGGCATGCCCGAATCCGATGCCCGGGCCCGGATCGCCGCGCAGGCCAGCGACGAGCAGCGCCGTGCCGTCGCCGACATCTGGGTGGACAACTCCGGCACCCCGGAGGACCTGGTGCAGCGGGCCCATGACGTGTGGGACCACCGGATACTGCCCTTCGCGCACAACCTGACTCGGCATCAGGTCGCCCTGGCGCCGGCGCGGGTGGTGCCGCCCGATCCGAGTTGGCCGGATCAGGCACGGCGGATCGTCAACCGGTTGCAGACCGCCTGTGGCCACCGGGCGATTCGCGTGGACCACATCGGTTCGACCGCCGTGCCGGACCTTCCCGCCAAGGACGTGATCGACGTGCAGATCACCGTCGAATCATTGGCTGTCGCCGACGAACTCGTCGAGCCCCTGCTGGCCGCCGGCTACCCCCGCATCGAGCGCATCACCTCCGACGTCGCCAGGCCCGATGCGCGCAGCACCGTCGAGCGCTACGACCACAGCGACGATGCGGCGCTGTGGGGCAAGCGGATTCATGCCTCGGCCGATCCGGGTCGCCCAACCAACGTGCATATCCGGGTCGAAGGCTGGCCCAACCAACAGTTCGCGCTGTTGTTCGTCGACTGGCTGTCGGCCAACGCCGATGTGCGCGAGCAGTATTGGCGGGTCAAGCGGGAGGCGGATGCAGGCGCCGACGGCGACACCGTGCGCTATACCACCGCCAAAGAGCCGTGGTTTGGTGACGCCTACCGGCGAGCGTGGGAATGGGCCGACGCCACTGGCTGGAAGCCCTGATCCGCCATGCCGTTCGTCAACGACATCCTGGGCCCGCGGCGGCCCTTCGTGGACGAGGCGTCGCAGCTGGCGGCCGGACGACGGCGGCGCACCAGCACCATCGACACCCATCCGGATGAGGCGGGCGGCTCCCTGGCCGACCTGCGGGCACGCGACGTGGTGGGCGCCGAGGGCGGACGCGTCGAGGTACTCGGCGAGATCCGAATGCGGGCACATCTCACCGATCAGGTCGTCGACGACATCACTTCCCCCGCCCGTCTCGACGCACTGCTGGGCTGTCGTGTCGGGGCCGGATTCCGTGCGAAGGTCGGCCGGCTGTTCCCCGAGGAAGCAGAGCGCGCCAGCTTGCTGCATCTGCTGCTCGACGATTGGGTCGGTGCAACGCTGGTGTCCGGATACGCCACCCAGTACGCGGCGATCATCGAGGGCGTCGAAGAGAAGATGCCGCTGGGCATCGCCGACCGGATGGCCGGCATCTGCGCCGGTTTCGCACCTGACGCTTCGCTCATCGCGTACACCCGACGGCACGATGTCATCCCGACGGGCCGCGGCCCGTCGGCGCCGCCGCTGAACGGGCTACACGAAGTGGAGCCGCTCCGAGCGCGCGGGATGCGCAGGTACCGACGGCTGGATCTGGCGGAAGTCGACACCGGGTCGGCGCACTTCCAGGCCCACTTCCGCGACTCTCACATGGACGACGACTTGGTGGAGACGATCGTGCACGAGTACACGGTCGCCGGCACGCTTGACACCTCGAGGCGGGTAATCACCGAGGTGAACGCCGAAGTACGGGTGTTGCCCTGGCAGGAATGCCCGGGGGCGATCGGTAGTGCGTCCCGCATCCGCGGTATGACTCTCGCCGAGTTACGCGACCGCATCCGCGGCGAATTCGTCGGCACCAGCACCTGCACCCACCTCAACGACACGTTGCGCGCGATCGCCGACCTGGACGCCCTGTTAGATAGCCGGTAACAGGTCGACGATCTCGTCTTCGACGCCTCGAAGGTCTGCGAGATCCGCGTGGGGGTCGGGCGATCGATCTCAGGCGGGCAGTGGTGCACCGCACTGCAGCGCGCCGTTGTTGGGGTCGGCATTCCCGGGCGCCGGTTTGACCACCTGGTCGGTCTGGGTGAAAACGTTGTCGTCGACGTCGATCTCGCAATGCACGTTCGCCGAATACGGGAAGCGAAGCACTATCCGCATGCCGGCCTGCTGCGGGTCGGGCAGCACCGTGTTGGCCTCGAATGCGTTGCCGGGCATGGACGGAAGGTTGGTGGTGTTCGTCTGACCGCCGTTGATGATGAAGGTGGCCTGACTGCCGGTCGTCAGCGCGTCGATGCGGGCACGGTAGGTGATGTTGTGCAGGTCCGCCCGCGCGGTCGCCGGACTCAGTTGGGAGCCAACGGCGATGATCGTCACCGCGATGATGGGCAGCAGCCTGCGGCCGGTGCAGCTCATAGTTGCTGACATTACCCGCTCTCCCGCACCACGTCGCCGGCGTCCTTATCGGTGCGGACGCCGAGGTAACGCGGATGGCGCAGCTTCCCGTCACGGGTCCACTCGGTGAAACCGATCTGCACCACCAGTTCGGGGCGCGCCCAATGGGCGCCGGCTTGGCGCACCAGGCCACGGGTGAAGGGCGGCGTCTCCCGCGGGATCGCCGACAGCCGCTCGTGCAGGCGGTGCAGCGTGGCCTCGTCGAAGCCCGTCCCCACTTTGCCGGCGTAGACGAAGTCGCGGCCCTGGTAATAGCCCAGCAGCAGCGCGCCCAATTCGACCCGGCTGCCCTTGGGGCTGGTGTAGCCGCCCACCACGAATTCCTGGTCGCGCACGCACTTGAACTTCAGCCAATTCTTCGAGCGGCCGCCGTCGTAGGTCGATTCGGCCAGCTTGGCGATCACCCCCTCGTCGCCGCGCTCGCAGGCCGCGCGGTAGGCGGCCAGGCCTTCGGCAACCCGGTGCGGGGTGTAGCGCAGTGGACCGCCGAATTCAATCGCGTTGCGTAGCAGCCGCTTCCGCCACATCAGCGGCGCGCCGACCGTCGACTTGCCGTCGAGGTGCAGCAGGTCGAAGACGTAATAGAAGACGCGGACCGGCGATGCCCGGGCCGCCTCCGGGTCGGTGATGCCCAGGCGGCCCTGCAGCCGGGCGAAGCTGGTGCGGCGGCCTTCAAATGCCACCACCTCGCCATCCAGCACGAAGCGGGTGGAGTGCTGAGCCGCGAGCGCGTCGACCAGTTCCGGGTAGGTCCCGTTGAGCGGCTGGCGATTTCGCGACAGCAGCCGCACGCGGGCGCCGTCCCGGAAGGCCAGGCAGCGCATCCCGTCGAACTTGCGCTCGAAGACCCACCGCGGATCGGAGAACCGCTTGTCGGTCAGCGTGGCCAGCGTGGGAGATCGCCAGTCGGGCACCGGCTCGTCGTGCAGCAGGCTTCGAACGTCCTCGGGCAAACCCCATTCCGGAGCAGCCATGTTCCGTCCTTGCGTCGCGCATCCCTCTGATCAGGTACTCAGACCGGCGTACTTGGGTCGAAAGACCCTGTTCTCGATCGGTCGATGCGATCGAACATACAGCAGCAACCAGTCGATATTGGGGGTCCGAATGCCCACCGGCAGCGCACTACGTGCAGAGCCACCAATTCGGCGTCGTGAAACGTCGTTCACCTACGACGCCTTCCTGTCCTACAGCCACCAGGACGGGGAGGCCGTGGCCGGCATCCAGAAGGGCTTGCACCACATCGGCCGTCGCGTCGGCCAGTTGAACGCGTTGCGGGTGTTTCGGGACAGCACCGAACTGGCCGCCAA
The DNA here is from genome assembly GCF_001672745.1 of Mycobacterium sp. E1386. NCBI lineage: Bacteria > Bacillati > Actinomycetota > Actinomycetes > Mycobacteriales > Mycobacteriaceae > Mycobacterium > Mycobacterium sp. E1386. Next base: position 1,768 of record NZ_LZKH01000096.1, on the reverse strand, counting down.
TCCGAATCTGTGGGGCAAGGTCAGCAACGCGATGGACCAGTCGCGCTATCTGATCGTGGTGCTTTCGTCGTCGGCGGCAGGCTCTCACTGGGTCAACCAGGAGGTCGCCTACTGGTTGGAGCGACGCGGTCCCGACCAGCTGTTGGTCGTAGTGGTGGAGGGCCACCTGTGCTGGGACGGCGACAACCGCCGGTTTGATCCCGCCCGGTCGGATGTCGCGTTGCCGGTACTGACCGCTCCTGGGGTGCTGCCCGCGGAACCGCTCTATGTCGACATCAGCGGCGACGCGCCATGGGATCCGCACGGGCACGCCTTCCGGGACAAGGTCACCGATCTGGCCGCCCCCATCCACGGGAAGTCCAAGTATGAGCTGGCCAGCGACGACCTCCGTGAACAGCGGCGCTTCCGGCGCTTTCGCCGAGCGGCCATCGCGGGAATGGTTTTCCTCACCATCCTGGCGGTGGTGGCGGCGTCAATCGCGGTCGTGAAGCAACAAGAAGCGAATCACCAACGACAAGAAGCCCTACTTCAGCGCAATCAGGCGATAGCCCAACGCAACCAAGCGATAGCACTCAAATTGACCTCGCAAGGACAAGCCATGCTTGCCGGTGTCGAAGGTGGCGGTGATGTGCGGGCGCTGCAGCAGATCCTGGCCGCGCCGCACATCTCCCCGAATGCCGACACGGGCGCGCTGTTCACCGGGGTGGTCGCGCAGCGGAGCACTACCAAGATCATCCAGACTCCCGGCTTTGTGATCAGTGTGGCGTTCAGCCCGGATGGGCGGCGCATCGTCTCCGGCAGCCGCGATAAGACGCTGCGGTTGTGGGACGCCGGCACGGGCGCGCCGATCGGCGCGCCGCTGACCGGGCACACCGGCGGGGTGTTGAGTGTGGCGTTCAGCCCCGATGGGCGGCGCATCGCCTCCGGCGGCGGCGACGGCACAGTGCGGTTGTGGGATGCCGGTGCCGGCCAGCCGATCGGCGTCCCCCTGGTCGGCCACACCGACGCGGCGCGAAGTGTGGCGTTCAGTCCGGATGGGCGGCGCATCGTCTCCGGCGGTGACGACCGCACGCTGCGAATGTGGGACGCCGATACCGGCGCACCGATCGGCGCACCCCTGCTCGGCCACACGGACAAGGTGAACAGCGTGGCGTTCAGTCCGGATGGGCGGCGCATCGTCTCCGGCAGCGACGACGAGACGCTGCGGTTGTGGGATGCCGGCAGCGGCGCGCCGGCCGGCGCGCCGCTGAGAGGCCACACCAGCACGGTGGAGTCTGTGGCGTTCAGCCCGGATGGGCGGCGCATCGTCTCCGGCAGCCTCGACACCACGGTGCGGTTGTGGGACGCCGGCACCGGCGCGCCGATCGGCGCGCCGCTGACCGGGCACACCAGCCCGGTGGAGTCTGTGGCGTTCAGTCCGGATGGGCGGCGCGTCGCCTCCGGGAGCTGGGACGATACGTTGCGCGTGTGGGATGCCGGCACGGGTGCGCCGATCGGCAGGCCACTGGCCGGCCACACCGCATACGTGTGGAGCGTGGCGTTCAGCCCGGATGGGCGGCGGATCGTCTCCGGCAGCCTCGACACCACTCTGCGGTTATGGGATCCAGACGCGGAGCAGTCCATGACCGGCCACACGGACGTGGTGACCGGCGTGGCGTTCAGCCCGGACGGGCGCCGCATCGCGTCCGGCAGCTGGGATAAGACGCTGCGGTTGTGGGATGCCGGCACCGGCCAGCCGATCGGCGCCCCGCTGACCGGACACACCGAC
>NZ_LZKH01000095.1:0-29318 GCF_001672745.1 Mycobacterium sp. E1386 | reverse complement strand
ATGTCATCCCACGATTCGTCGTAGGCGGGGGCCGCGGATCCGGGTGACGACTCGTGCAGCGCCAGGCATTCGTCGGCCTCCTGACGCGCGGCGGCCAGATCGGTCACCGTGGCCGGCCCGCTGACGCCGGCCAACAAGGCCACCCCTTCGGGCAGGGCCGCTTCGAGACCGGTGACCCAGCGGCGCGCCACCGCGGCCTGCTCTCCGGGCAGCACGGTGTAGATGGTGTTGCCTGCCAAGGCGCTGCGACCGGGCCGTGACCAGCCGAACCCGGCGGTGGCGCGCTCGAACGCCAGCAGTAGGGCGGTGTCGCGCTTGGCGCCGACGGATGCCTGCAGCGCGATCACCCGCAGGCCGCTCTGCGGCAGGCCGAGCTTGCTTGCCGCCGTGGCGGAGTCAACGCTGCCTTCCAGTAACCGGATCACCAGTTCGGATTCGACCTGCCGCTCAAGGTCGGCGCTGGCCTGTGACCGCAGCAGGTGCAGGGCTACCGTCTGCGCGCCCTCTGCCAAGGCCGCCCTCCGAGAATCTTCCAGTGGCTCGGAGCAGGCGACCCACACCGACCCCATCAGTTCTCGGCCCGAGCGCACCGCCACGACCATGCGCCCGGTGACGCCGGATTCCGCGTCGCCCTCGACGAACGATGGCTCGTCCGAATTGGCGAGATGCGTGAACACGCCACGGGCGTGGAATAGTGCGTGCAGCCGGTCCGGGGTCTGTCGGCCCAGAATGGTCTCGACCTGCGCCGGGTCGACGTGTTGCTGCAGCCGTGAATAGGCCAGCACGCGCAGCAGCGCGTCGTGAATGACGACGGGACTGCCGACCGTGTCCGCCACGCTGTCGGCCAGCGCGAAAAGATCAGTGGGGCCTCGGCCGGCCGCGGTTTCGCGGCCCTCCAGCACCAGCCCGTAGATGATCGCGGCGACCTCGCTCCAGGACAGCCTGTCGTCGACCAGCATCACCGCGCCGACGCCGGCGCCCTCGTCGAACGTCATCGGCTCGGCGTCGCCGCGCGTCAACACCAGGATTGCGTGTGCCGACTTCGCCCAGCGCATCGCCTCGCTGGGCGTTGCGGCACCGATCGCCAGGAAAACATCACCGGCCACCGCGCGCTCACCCTCGCGTATCGCCACGCTGCGCAGCTCAGTGGACCTGGGCACCGATGACCAACCCAGCCGGACCCCGTAACCACCCAGCACATTCACCAAGCGGTCCAAAGTGATCACGAGCGCTCCCAAGCCGGCCGAGAAATGAGACCCGATGCCCCTTTATCTTCCCGCTGACCTGACGCTTCTCGTACGCCGATCGGTTAACGCGCGTGCACTTCGTGCGTCAAGTGTGTTCGAGGGGCCCTTCACACACCGCTATAGCCCGAAAGGCTCAGAGGATGTGCATGCCCTGGGCCAATTGCGTGACCCCCACGACCGTGAAGACGGTGACCAGGATTTGCCGGTGGTAGGCGCGCACCCAGTCGTGCAGCTGCCGCAGCACGGCCTGGGTTCGAGCCGGCGCGGCCACGTAACCGACCAGGATCATTTCGACGACGGAATACATCAGGAGGACGAACGCGATCGAGGCGCTGACCTGGGTGGCGACCGCTGCCCGCGAGGCCACGATGATCGCGAGGATGAAGAGCACGCCGTCGACCGGCACTGAGGCCAGCCCGACCACCCAGGCGATCCACAGCGATCCTTTCTCCCACGCGCGGTGGGCGCGGTGGAGCAGGCGGTGCATGCCGGAACGCTCTTCGGCGGAGACATCCCGTGCGCGGCTCAGAAATCGCGGGACCGCGATCGGCGCATCCGGGCCCGCGGGGCCCCCCGATGCCCCGGCCTTCACCCGCTGCCGCGTCGAGAAGCGCACGGCCATGACCGCGGCGATCGACAACGCGAGGATGCCGAGCGCGATTTGGATGTGCGGGAGGGTGGAGTTCGCGGCCGGGGCGGCCGAACCGTGCCGGTGGGAGCCGAACGCGGATGTGAAGTTGAGCAGCATCAGCGGGGCAAGCAGCTCGGGCACACATACGGTGAGGCCGCCGACCCAGTAGGCAAGCAGATTCGGCCCGGGGCGCGGCCGGGAGATCATCAACAGGGCGAGGCCCAGACGCACTGGATTGAGTGCCGCCAGAATTCCCAGCCCCAGCACTGACCCCCACATTGGCGCACCTCTACCCGCGGCCGTGGGCGTCTAAACGCCGGCACTAGCGGATTGTGGCCCTGTGCGTCAATTCACATCCCGCCGCCGGTCGAGTCCGCCTTGGCGGCGAATTATCACCCCCTGCAACAACTTCGAACAACGCCCCCGCACCCGTGAACACCCACCCAACGCGGCGTGAACACGCGGGGGAGATGCGATGGTCAGACCGGCGGCTCGGTGCCGCTGCGGCAACGGCAGAGCCAGCACCCCGCTCCGCTGCCACGTCAACCCCAAGATGAATTCATTGTAGGCGGCGTCGGGACAAACGTTCGTTTTGCTGGGCGGCAGGAAACGCGCGTACAACAAAATCCAGGGTTACGAATCTCTTATGCAGGAACGAAATTCACAGGTTTGACCGCACCTACGGCCGGGTACTTGCGGACCCGTGGAGTGCGACGTCCAATGTCGTAGTGCCAGCCTGTTAATGGTTCGCTGGTGCGCCGACGGAAGCCCCCGCGGAGCGGCATATGCGGTTCCCGGGTTACCGTTGACGTTGCGGACGGTATTGCGATTCGGGTCGGGGACACAAACTGGGGCCAGGACCGCAGCCATCACGGTCACATCACGACGGGGATCTCCGCGAAGCTCGCTGGCGCTCGCATCGTGCCGGTGGGCAGGTCGCCATACTGGTCGAAACTAACGGCCAATCCTGAAGCGCTGCACCGATTCTAGTGCTGCGCGCGCAGCGCTTCTGCTCTCATCTCTGTTGTAGGAGGTCGTCAGTTGCAGCTCAATCCGTTCGACGATGACGGCGGCAAATTTTTCGTCTTGGTCAATAACGAGGAACAACACAGCCTTTGGCCCGTCTTCTCCGATGTCCCGGCCGGCTGGCGAGTGGTGTACGGCGAGGCCGACCGCGCGGCCTGTCTCGACTACATCGAACAGAACTGGCCCGACATCCGTCCGAAGGGCATGCGTGACAGGGTGTCCGCTGCTGGTTTGTGATGTGTAGACGGTCTAGGTATGAAAGAGTCGGGAAGGCTTTCGGGGGGATTTAGTGGAATTCGGTGACCGGGCACTACCGCTGACGCGGGCGCAGCTGGATATCTGGCTCGCGCAGCAAACGGGTCACTTCGATGTGGCGTGGCAGCTCGGCGTGCTCGTGCGGATCGAGGGTGCCGTCGACCGCGCTCTGTTCGAGCAGGCCATGCGCCACGTGGTCGGCGAGGCCGAAAGCATCCGGGCGTGCTTCTTCGAGGTGGACGGCCAGGTTTTCCAGAAGGCGATCGACGACCCAGACGTCGAGCTGGCCTTCTACGACGTGAGCGACTCGTCCGATCCCGAGCGGGAGGTCCGCGAGAGGGCGTCGGCGATCCAACGGACACCGATGCCGCTCACCGGTCCGATGATCAACTTCTATCTGTTCCAAACGGCGCCCGATGAGTACTACTGGTTCAGCTGCTGTCACCACATAGCCATCGACGGGCTCGGCATCGCCCTCCTGGGCCGCCGAATCGCCGCTGTTTATTCCGCCCTTGCCTCCGGTGCGGCCATATCTCCCGCCTTCTTCGGCACGTTGCGGGATCTCGTCGACAACGAGCTGGAGTACGCGGCATCCCCCGATTACGTTTCGGATCAGGCCTATTGGGCTGAGCACCTCCCGTCGGGAAACGAATCCGATTATCGGTTGACCCAAGCCGCCAGCGAGCGCGATCCCTATGCGCCCTCGGCGCCAGTCCAATTGGACTCGTCGGTGGTCGGCTCGATCAAACAGTTGTCCAAAGCGCTGGGCATTCGGCGGTCGTCGGTCCTCACCGCCGCCTGCGCGCTCCTGGTCCGCGGACTTCGCACCGACAATTCCGACGAAGTGGTGCTCGACTTCCCGGTCAGCCGCCGCCTGGATCCGGAGTCGAAGACGCATCCCGGAATGCTCGCCGGGGTGGTGCCGCTGGTGCTGAATGCGCCGCCGACGGCCACATTCGCCGACTTTCTTCAGCAGGTCGACACCCGATCACGAGAAGCGTTGCGGCACCAGCGGTTCCCGGTGCACATGCTCGGCGACGACGGCGGCTTCCGCGGTGCTCCGCAGGCATCCAATCGGGTAGTCGTCAACTTCGTCCCCGCCAGGTTGACCCTCAGCCTCGCGGGTGTGCCCGCGACCGCGACGTACACCACGTTCGGCCCGGTCGGCCACTTCGGACTGTTCTTCCTGGGGTTCGGGGACCAGCAATACCTGAGCACGGTCGGTGTCGGACAACCCTTCTCGAACTTCGACGTCTCGGATTTGGCCGGGCGGTTGCAGGAGCTGTTGGTGGCGATGGCGGCCGATCCTTCGCGGTCGTTGTCGTCGGTGGATCTGCTCGACGAGGTTGAGTGTGTCCGGTTGGGGGAGTTTGGCAATCGAGCGGCTTTAGCCGGGCGGGCCTCACCGTCGGTGTCGGTGCCGGCGCTGTTCGCCGGGCAGGTGGCCCGGGTGCCGGAAGCGGTGGCGGTCTCGAGTGCTGGTTTGTCGGTGTCGTATCGGGAGCTGGACGCGGCGTCGAACCGGTTGGCGCACCATCTGGTGAGCCAGGGCGTGGGGCCGGGATGCACGGTCGCGTTGTTGTTGCCGCGGTCGGCGGAGGCGGTCGCGGCGATGTTGGCGGTGCTCAAGGCTGGGGCGGCGTATTTGCCGATTGATCCGGTGTCGCCGGATTCGCGAATCGGGTTTTTGCTTGGCGATGCGGCACCCGTGGTGGTGGTCACCACTTCGGAGTTGGCCGGCCGCCTCGATGGGCGCGATATTGCGGTGATCGATGTCGATGATCGGCGCATCGACAGTTTGCCGGACACCGCGCTGCCGGAGCCGGATGCCGATGGTCTGGCGTATCTGATCTACACCTCGGGGACCACGGGTGTGCCCAAAGGTGTTGGGGTGACGCATCGCAACGTGACCCAGTTGATCGGGTCGTTGGATGCGGGACTCCCGGCGCCGGGGGTGTGGTCGCATGCTCATTCGCTGGCTTTTGACGTGTCGGTGTGGGAGATCTTTGCTCCGTTGCTGCGCGGTGGGCGGGTGGTGGTGGTCGATGACGACACCGCGCGCTCACCGGAGGATTTGCATGCGGTGCTGGTCGCTGAACGGGTGAGTGTTTTGACCCAGACGCCGTCGGCGGTGGCGATGCTGGACCCGGCCGGTTTGGACGGTGTGGCGGTGGTGCTGGCCGGAGAGGCCTGCCCGCCCGAGGTGGTGGACCGGTGGGCGCCGGGTCGGGTGCTGGTCAACGCCTACGGGCCGACCGAGACCACGATGTGCGTGGCGATCAGCGCGCCCCTGACGCCGGGTTCCGGGGCGCCCCCGATTGGTTCGCCGGTGCCCGAGGCGGGGTTGTTCGTGCTCGACGGCTGGTTGCGGCCGGTGCCGCCCGGGGTGGTGGGGGAGTTGTATGTGGCCGGGGCCGGGGTGGCCGTCGGCTATATGAGCCGGGCCGGGTTGACCGGTTCGCGGTTTGTGGCGTGCCCCTTCGGGGCGCCCGGTGACCGGATGTATCGGACCGGGGATTTGGTGTGTTGGGGCGCTGATGGGCAGCTGCGCTATTTGGGCCGTGCCGATGAGCAGGTCAAGATCCGCGGCTATCGGATCGAACTCGGTGAGATCCAGGCCACGTTAAGCACGCTGGACGGGGTGGGGCAGGCGGTCGTGATCGCCCGGGAGGACCGCCCCAGGGATAAGCGGCTGGTCGGTTACATCACCGGCGCCGCCGACCCGGCCCAGGTGCGCGCCCAGCTGAGCGAGCGGTTGCCGGCGTTCATGGTGCCCGCGGCGATCGTGGGTCTGGCGGCGTTGCCGTTGACCGCTAACGGCAAGCTGGACACCCGCGCGTTACCGGCACCCGAATACGCCACCGGCGAATACCGCGCCCCGCAAAACCCAACCGAAGAAATCCTGGCCACCATCTACGCCGAAGTCCTCGGCGTCGACCGCGTCGGCACCGACGACTCCTTCTTCGAACTCGGCGGCGACAGCATCCTGGCGCTGCAGGTGGTTTCGCGAGCGCGGGCGGCCGGCTTGACGTGCCGGCCCAGGGACGTCTTCGTCGAACAGACGGTTGCCCGCCTGGCCGGCGTTGTCGGCGCAATCGACGGTGAGGCCGGCGCGGTCGACGAGGGCCTCGGCCCGGCCATTCCCACCCCGATCATGCGGTGGCTGCAGGACGTGACCGGCCCCATTGATCAGTTCAACCAGACGATGGTGCTGCAGGCGCCCGCCGGAGTGACCGAGGCCGACGTGCTGCCCGTCTTGCAGGCGCTGCTGGACCGGCACGCCATGCTGCGGCTGCGCGTCGAGGGCGACGGACGGTCGTTGTGGGTGCCCGAGCCGGGCTCGGTGAACGCGGCAGGCTGCCTCCGAGCCGTGGATGCGTTGTCCGATGAGGCACTGGTGCAGGCGCGGTCGCGGCTCGACCCCGCCACCGGGGCCATGCTGAGCGCGCTCTGGGTCGGTCCCACCCGCCAGCTGGCGTTGATCATCCACCATCTGGCCATCGACGGGGTTTCCTGGCGAATCCTGTTGGAAGACTTGAACATCGCCTGGGCGCAGCACCGAGGAGGTCAACCGGTGGCGCTGCCTGCGGGTGGCACGTCGTTCGCCCGATGGGCAACGCTACTCGGCGAGCATGCGCACCGCCCGGAAGTCATCGAGACGGCCGATGCCTGGGCGCGAATCGCGGCGACACCGTCTTCGCTGCCGGCGGTACGGCCCGACGCCGACACCTATGCCACCGCCGGTCACCTGTCGGCGTCCCTGGATGTCGATACCACCCGCACGCTGCTCGGTGCGGCGCCCGCGGCGTTTCACGCTGGCGTGCAAGACATTTTGTTGATCGCGTTCTCGTTGGCATGGTCGGAGTTCTTGAGCGATGCCGCCGGCCCGATCGTCATCGACGTCGAAGGCCACGGCCGCCACGAGGAACTCGCGCCCGATGTGGACCTGTCGCGTACGGTCGGCTGGTTCACCACCAAATACCCGGTGTCACTAACGGCCGGTGGGCTGGACTGGTCGGAGGTGCTGGCCGGCGACCCGGCGCTCGGGGCGGTGATCAAAGAAGTCAAGGAACAGCTCCGCGCGGTGCCGCACCCGCTGACGTACGGCGTGCTGCGCTACCTGAACGGTGACGTGGAGCTGGACGGTCGTGACCCGACGATCGGGTTCAACTACCTCGGTCGTCTGTTCAGCGGGCCCGAGCTGTCCGACGAGTTATGGCGGCTGCACCCGGAGAGCCTGTCCCTGACCGCCGCCGCTGCGGCGGTCCCAATGCCGTTGGCGCACAACGTAGAACTCAACGCCGGCACCGTCGACACCGATGCCGGACCACAGCTGCACGCCAACTGGGCCTGGGCGCCGTCGGCCCTCGACGAAGCGCAGATCTCCCGGCTGAGCCAACTGTGGTTCGACGCCTTGTCCGGCGTCTGCGCGCACGTGCGCGCCGGTGGCGGCGGGCTGACGCCGTCGGACATCGCGCCCGCGCGGCTGAGCCAGCCACAGATCGACGAGCTGCACCGGCGGTACGAACCCGCCGACATTCTGCCGCTGACCCCGCTGCAGCAGGGTCTGCTGTTCCATTCCAGCACCGCGCAGGGCAGCGACGACATGTACGCGGTGCAGCTGGATTTCACGCTCACCGGCCCCCTCGACCCCGAACGCCTGCACGATGCGGTGCGCACGGTGATCAACCGGCATCCACACCTGGCGGCGCGGTTCTACGAGCGCTTCGACGAGCCGGTGCAGATCATTCCGGCCAACCCGGTGGTGGCCTGGCGCTACGTCGAGCTCGATACCGGGGAGCAGATCGAGCGGCTGTGCGCCGACGAGCGCGCCGCGGTCTGCGACCTGGCCGACCAGCCGCCCTTCCGGGTGGCGTTGGTGCGCACCGGGATCGACCGGCACCGGCTGGTGCTGACCAACCACCACATCGTGCTCGACGGCTGGTCGCTGCCGATCCTGCTGCGCGAAGTCTTCACCAGCTACTACGGGGAGCCGCTCGCCGCGGCCGCGCCCTACCGCAGCTTCGTCACCTGGCTGGCCGATCGGGACCTCGAGGCCGCCCGCGCCGCCTGGGCCCAGGTGCTCGCCGACTTCGAAACGCCCACATTGGTCGGCCCGAAGGACCGATTGGGACAAGGGCGCCGCGGATCGGAATCCTTCCGCGTTGCCGAGGAAACCACCCAGGCCCTCACCGAACTCGCGCGCTCGTGCCAGACCACCGTCAGCACCGTCCTGCAGGGCGCGTGGGCGTTGCTGCTGACGTCGCTGACCGGCCAGCACGACGTCGTCTTCGGCACCCCCCGGTCTCGCGTGGGCCAGCTCGAGGTGGCCGGCGCCGAATCGATGGTGGGGCTGCTGATCAACACGGTGCCCGTGCGCGCCAACATCACCCCGACGACCACCACCGCGGACCTGCTGCGGCAGTTGCAGGACACCAACAACGACACGCTCGAGCATCAACACCTGGCGCTCAGCGACATTCATCGCCTCACCGGCCACGAGCAGCTCTTCGACACCCTGTTCGTCTACGAGAACTATCCGATCGGCGACGGCATGGAACTGGGCCCCGACGGTCTGGCCATCGCCGAATTCACCAACCGCGAGTACAACCACTACCCGTTGACGATGGAGGCCCTCCCGGGCCGCGAGCTCGGTCTACACGTCGAATTCGACACCGACGTGTTCGACGCCGCGAGCGTCGAGGCGCTGGTCGAACGGTTCCAGCGGGTGTTGGTGGCGATGACCTCCGATCCCGTCCGCCGCCTGTCCACCGTGGAGCTGCTCGACGGCGGTGAGCGCGACCTGGTGCTGTCGCAGTTGTCCGGCGCGGGCGTCGCCGCGCCGGTGGGGGTGGCGCCGGAGTTGTTGGCGGCGGCGGTGGCGGCCGACCCCAACGCGGTCGCGGTGGTCGACGGTGACCGGCAGCTGTCGTACGGCGAGCTCGACGAGTGGTCAACCCGCTTGGCGCGCAAGCTGATCGACGCGGGTGTGGGCCCGGAGCGCGCGGTGGGCGTGGCGATGGACCGCCGGGTCGAATTGGTGGTCGCTTTCTGGGCGGCGGTCAAGGCCGGCGGCGTGCATGCACCAGTGGATCTGGACCATCCGGTCGAGCGGGTCGCCGCCGTGCTGGACGCCGCGGACGCGGCCTGCGTATTGACCTGCGACACGGACGAAGTGGCCGGGGCGGGCGCGCGGCCGGTGCTGCGGGTCGACGGCCTTGATCTGTCCGGGCAGTCCGCCGTGGCGATCACCGACGCCGAGCGATTGGCGCCGCTGACCGCGCACGACACCGCGTACGTGATTTTCACGTCCGGGTCGACCGGCGTCCCCAAAGGCGTGGTGCTGAGCCACGCGGGGCTGCTGGGATGGGCCGCCGCGCAACGTGAGTCGTCCGGACTGGATGCGGACACGCGGGTGCTGATGGTTGCCTCGCCGACCTTCGACGCGTCGGTCGGCGAGATGTTGCTGGCGGCAGCGTCCGGGGCGGCGCTGGTGGTGGCGCCGCCACAGGTGTACGCCGGCGAGCCACTGACCGCCCTGCTGCAGAGTCAGCGCGTCAACGCGGCGTTCCTGACCCCGACGGTGTTGTCGTCGCTGGATCCCGCCCGCCTGAACGAGTTTGACAAGCTGATGATCGGCGGCGAGGCCTTTCCGGCGGAGCTGGCGGCCGCGTGGGCGCCGGGCCGGCGCATGTTCAACGTCTACGGCCCGACCGAAACCACCATCTGGGTCACCGCTGCGCCGCTGTCGGCCGAGGGCCCGATCCGCATCGGCACCCCCGTCCCGGGTGTGTGCGCCGTGGTGCTCGACGGCTGGCTGAACCCGGCGCCGATCGGCGTCGTGGGCGAGCTGTACGTGAGCGGGCCGGCGCTGGCGCACGGCTACATGGGCCGGGTCGACCTGACCGCGGAACGATTCGTAGCCAACCCATTTGGCGGTGCCGGCGAGCGCATGTATCGCACCGGTGACCTGGTGCGCTGGACCCGCGACGGCGTCTTGGACTTCGTCGGTCGCGCCGACGCCCAGATCAAACTGCGGGGCCAGCGCATCGAGCTGGGCGAAATCGAAAACACCTTGCTGGCCTGCCCGCACGTGACTCAGGCCGCCGTCACGGTGCACGACTCCGGCACCGGATCCCATCTCGTCGCCTACGTCACCCTCGATCACAACACCAGCGCCGACCACGACGCGGAAAACGTCGAGGAGTGGCAACACCTGTACGACGAGTTGTACGGCCCCGATGCCGGGTCGGACTTCGGCATGGACTTCCGCGGTTGGAACAGCAGCTACACCGGCGACCCCATCCCGCTCGAGGAGATGATCGAGTGGCGTGGCGCCACGGTGGATCGAATCATGGCTTTGCGGCCGCGGCGCGTGCTCGAGATCGGCGTCGGCTCGGGATTGCTGTTGTCACAGATCGCCCCGCAGTGCGATCAGTATGTCGCCACCGACTTTTCGCCGGTGGCGATCCAAAACCTGGCCCGCTCACTGGAGCAGTCGCAGTTCGGATGGCGCGACCGCGTCGAGCTGCTGACCCAGCCCGCCCACGTCACGGACCGACTGCCGCGGGCGCACTTCGACACCATCATTCTCAACTCGGTCGTCCAATATTTCCCCAACGCGGGATATCTGGCCGAGGTGATCGACAACGCGATGGAGCTGCTGGCCCCCGGCGGGGCGATGTTCATCGGTGACGTGCGTAACCACACCCTGCAGCCCGCGTTCCAGACCGGAATCGCGCTGGCGCGCAGCGGCGCCGACGCCACCGACGCCTCCGACATCCGGCAGCGCGTTCGCCACGCCATGCTCGGTGAGACCGAATTGCTCTTGGCTCCAGAGTTTTTCACCACCTGGGCGGTCAACAGCCCATCGGCGGGCGGGCTCGACATCCAAGTCAAACGCGGATTCTCCGACAACGAGCTGAACCGGTACCGCTACGACGTCGCTATTCACAAAGCGCCCGCGCGCGTGCGCTCGGTGGCCACCGCGCCCACGTGGTCGTGGGCGGAGTGCGCGGGCCTGGACGGGCTGCGCGGCGACTTGGCGGCGTTACGTCCCGCCGTTGTCCGTATCACCGAGATCCCCCAGGCCGGGGTGATCGACGACGTGCGCGTCGAAACCGCCCTTGCCGCCGGGCTATCCGTGGCCGACGCGCTCACCGAAGCCGGCTCCGACACCGGCACCGGCGCCGCCGTCGCCGAAGAACTGCATCGCCTCGGTGACTCCACCGGTTATCGCGTCGCGGTGACCTGGGGAACCCAACCGGGTACGCTCAGCGCGGTTTTCGTCGACGCCACCGATCAGCCCCCCGGTTCCCTGATCGACACCTACCTACCCGCGGCCGGGACCCGGCAGCGCACGAGCCACGCCAACGACCCCCGCACCAACACCAAGATCGGCGAGGTCCGCGAGCGGCTGAACGCGTGGCTGCCCGAGTACATGGTGCCGACGCACATCGTGGCGCTTGAGGAGTTCCCGCTGACCGCCTCGGGCAAGCTCGACCGAAAGGCCCTGCCCGCACCGGATTACCAGGATGTGGATCGCTACCGCGCGCCGGCCACCGCCGTCGAAGAGATCCTCGTCGGAATCTACGGCCAGGTACTCGGGCTGGAGCGCGTCGGCGTCGACGATTCGTTCTTCGACCTGGGTGGGGATTCGCTGTCGGCGATGCGCCTGATCGCCGCGGTCAACACCAGCCTGAACGCGGACCTCGGGGTGCGGGCCGTCTTCGACGCGCCCACGGTCGCCGAGCTGGTGCTCCTCATCGGCGATGAAGCCAACCGGCCGGAGCCGCTGGTGGCGGGGGAGCGCCCCGAGGTGATTCCGCTGTCGTTCGCCCAGAGCCGGCTGTGGTTCATCGACCAGTTCCAGGGTCCCTCGCCGATTTACAACGTCACCATCGCATTGAAGCTGCGCGGTCATCTGGACGCCGACGCGCTTGGTGCCGCCCTGGCCGACGTCGTGGCCCGCCACGAAAGCCTGCGCACGGTGTTCGCCGCAACCGACGGCGTCCCGCAGCAGGTGGTGGTTCCCGCCGAGCGGATTGGCTTTGCCTGCGACGTCGTCGATGCCCGCGGGTGGCCGGAAGACCGGCTGCGTGAGCGCATGGCGGCGGCGGCCCGGTACACCTTTGACCTGGCGAACGAAAGCCCCCTGCACACCGAGCTTTTCACCGTGAGCGACGACACCCACATGCTGGTGGTCGCGGTACATCACATCGCCGCCGACGGCTGGTCGATCACTCCATTCGCGCGTGACCTCGGGGTGGCATACGCCAGTCGGTGCGAGGGGCATGCTCCCGACTGGGCGCCGCTGGCCGTGCAGTATGTCGACTACACGCTATGGCAGCGCGCGCATCTCGGAGACGTGGACGATAGCGACAGCCGCATCGCGGCCCAGCTGAACTTCTGGGCGGAGGCCCTGGCCGGGCTGCCCGAACGCCTGCAACTGCCCACCGATCGGCCCTACCCGCAGGTCGCCGACCACCGCGGCGCCCGCCTGGCGGTGGACTGGCCGGCGGAACTGCAGCACCAGGTTCGCCGGGTAGCGCGCGAGCACAACGCGACCAGCTTCATGGTGATTCAGGCCGCGTTCGCGGCGCTGCTCGCCAAGATCGGCGCCGGCGACGATGTGGCGGTGGGCTTCCCGATCGCCGGGCGATCGGAGCCCGCGCTCGACGAGCTGATCGGGTTCTTCGTCAACACGTTGGTGCTGCGGGTCGACGTGGCCGGAAACCCGACATTCGCGGAGCTGCTCGCTCAGGTGCGTCGGCGCAGCCTGGCCGCTTTCGAGCACCAGGACGTGCCGTTCGAACTGCTGGTGGAGCGGCTCAATCCCACCAGGAGCCTGACCCATCATCCGCTGATTCAGGTGCTGCTGGGCTGGGAGAACTTCCCCGGAGAGGTCGCCGCCCCCGCGAGCGGGCTGGCCCTGGGTGATCTGCAGGTCACGCCAATGCCGTTGCACACCAACACCGCTCGCATGGATCTGACGTTCTCCCTGGCCGAACGCTGGACCGAGTCCGGGGAGCGCGCGGGCATCGCCGTGACGGCGGAGTACCGCACCGACATCTTCGAGGGCAAGACCGTCGAGGGTTTGATCGAGCGGTTGCAGCGGCTGCTGACGGCGGTAACCGCCGAGCCGGAGCGCCGGTTATCGGCGGTGGACCTGCTCGATGCGGGCGAGCACGCCCGGCTTCAGGAGTGGGGCAACACGGGAGTGCTGGCCCGGCCGGTGAAGCCCACGTCGGTTCCGGCGTTGTTCGCCGCGCAGGCGGCCCGCACGCCCGCCGCGGTGGCGCTGGTCTGCGGGGGCCGGTCCATGACGTACCGGGAGCTGGACGAGGCGGCCAACCGGTTGGCGCACCTGCTGAGGCGCCACGGTGCCCGCCCGGGTGAGCGTGTCGCGCTGCTGTTTCCGCGTTCGGCCGAGGCGATCGTGGCGATACTGGCAGCGCTCAAGTCCGGGGCGGCCTACCTGCCGATCGACCCAGCGCTGCCGGCGGCCCGGATGGAGTTCATGCTCACCGACGCCGCGCCGATCGCCGCGCTCACCACCGCGGCGCTGGCCGACCGGCTGGACGGGTTCGACCTCACGGTCATCGATGTTCATGACCCCACCGTCGCCGACCAACCGACCACGGCCCCGCCGGCGCCCGCCCCCGACGACCTCGCCCACATCATCTACACGTCCGGCACCACCGGCGTGCCCAAAGGCGTTGCGGTAACCCAGAACAACGTCGCCCAGCTGTTCGACTCGCTGCAGATCGGCATCGAGTTGTCGCCGGAACAGGTCTGGACGCAGTTCCACTCCTACGCCTTCGACTTCTCGGTGTGGGAGATCTGGGGCGCGCTGCTGCACGGCGGGCGGCTGGTGGTGGTACCCGAGTCGGTGGCGCGCTCACCGGAGGAATTCCACGCCCTACTGGTCAGCGAGCGCGTCACCGTGCTCACCCAGACCCCGTCCGCGGTCGGAATGCTTCCGACCGAAGGCTTGGATGCGACCGCGCTCGTGATCGGTGCCGAGCCGTGCCCGCCCGAGCTGGTGGATCGCTGGGCGCCGGGCCGGGTGATGGTAAACGTCTACGGCCCAACCGAAACCACGATGTGGGCGTGCAAGAGCACGCCGCTGCACGCGGGATCGGGATTCCCGCCGATCGGCTCTCCGGTCACGCGGGCCGCCTTCTTCGTGCTGGACGAGTGGCTGCGGCCGGTGCCGGCCGGCGTGGTCGGCGAGCTGTACCTGGCCGGCGACGGCGTCGGCGTCGGATACTGGCGCCGGGCCGCCTTGACCGCGTCGCGCTTCATGGCCTGCCCGTTCGGCGCGCCCGGCACCCGCATGTACCGCACCGGCGACCTGGTGTGTTGGGGCCCAGACGGGCAACTGCGCTACCTGGGCCGCGCCGACGAGCAGGTCAAGGTCCGCGGCTACCGTATCGAACTCGGCGAAATCCAGGCGGCGCTAAGCGCTTTGCGCGGCGTGGAGCAGGCGGTGGTGGTCGCCCGCGAGGACCGCCCCGGCGATAAGCGCCTGGTGGGTTACGTCACCGGAACGGTGGATGTGGCCGAGGCCCGTTCCGCGCTGGCCGAGCGACTGCCCGCCTACATGGTCCCGGCGGCGGTCGTCGTGCTGCCGGCGCTGCCCATGACGGTCAACGGCAAGCTCGACACCCGCGCCCTACCGGCACCGGATTACCGCGACGCCGACAGCTACCGCGCGCCGACCACCGCGGTCGAAGAGATTCTGGCCGGCATCTACGCCGACGTGCTAGGGGTCGAGCGCGTCGGAGTCGACGATTCGTTCTTCGATCTCGGCGGCGATTCACTGTCCACGATGCGGCTCATCTCGGCGATCAACTCCTCCCTGGATACCGATCTACCCGTGCGCGTCGTGTTCGAGGCGCCGACGGTCGCGCAGTTGGCGCCCCGCATCGACGAGGGCGCGGGCCGGCTGCAACCGCTGGTGGCCGTCGAGCGCCCGGCGGTGATCCCGTTGTCGTTCGCCCAGAGCCGGTTGTGGTTCATTCAGCAGCTGCAGGGGCCGTCGCCCATCTACAACATGGCCGCCGCGTTGCGGCTGGGCGGCCGACTCGACACCGACGCGCTGTCTGCGGCCTTGGGCGATGTGGTGCACCGCCACGAGAGCCTGCGCACGCTCTTCCCCGCCCACAAGGGAACACCCCAGCAACTGGTGGTTCCCGCCGAGCAGGTCGATTTCGGCTGGGACGTCGTCGATGCCACCGGCTTCTCGGCCGGTGAACTGGACGAGGCCATCGAAGCGACGACGCGCTACACCTTCGACCTGGCCGCCGAAACCCCGCTGCGCGCCAAGCTTTTCGCGCTCGACGAGCGCGAACACCTGTTGGTGATCGTGGTGCACCACATCGCCGCGGACGGCTTGTCGCTCACGCCGCTCGCCACGGATCTCAGTGTGGCGTACACCAGCCGCGCCTCAGGGCGGGCGCCCGCCTGGGCCGACCTGCCGGTGCAGTACGTTGATTACACGTTGTGGCAACGCGCGCAATTCGGTGAGCTCGACGACAGCGACAGCGCCATCGCGGCCCAGCTGTCCTACTGGCAGGACGCCTTGGCCGGCATGCCGGAGCGGCTGGAGCTGCCGACCGACCGGCCCTACCCGCCCGTCGCCGATCAGCGCGGCTCGAGCGTGGTCGTGGACTGGCCGGCGGAGCTGCAACACCAGGTCCGCCGGGTGGCCCGCGAACACAACGCGACCACCTTCATGGTGGTGCAGGCCGCACTGGCGGTGTTGCTCTCGAAAATCACCGCCAGTTCGGATGTTTCGGTCGGCTTTCCGATCGCCGGGCGTCGCGACCGCGCGCTCGACCAGCTCGTCGGCTTCTTCGTCAACACGTTGGTGCTGCGCGTCGATCTGGCCGGCGACCCCAGCTTCACCGAACTGTTGGCACGGGTTCAGGCGCGCAGCCTGGAGGCCTTCGAGCACCAGGACGTGCCGTTCGAGCTACTGGTGGAGCGGCTCAACCCGACCCGGAGCCTGACCCATCACCCGCTGGTGCAGGTGATGTTGGCCTGGCAGAACTTCGCCGGGCACGACGATCCGGCCGCCGGGCTGGCGCTGGGTGACCTCGAGGTCACCTCCGTGCCCGTCGACACCGATTCGGCCCGAATGGATTTGGTGTTCTCCCTGGCCGAACGCTGGAACGAGAGCGGCGAGGGCGCCGGAATCGCTGGGCGCGTCGAATTCCGCACCGACGTGTTCGACGCCGAGACCATCGAGGCGCTGATCGCGCGGCTTCGGGGGGTGTTGGCCGCCATGACCGCCGCGCCCGCCCGACGGTTGTCGTCGGTGGATGTGCTTGACGAGGCCGAGCGCGCCCGGTTGGAAGTGTTTGGAAATACGGCGGCTTTGACGGACCCGGTCTGTGCGCCGGCGTCGGTGCCGGAGTTGTTCGCCGCGCAGGTGTCCGGCGGGCCGGACGCGGTGGCGCTGGTGTGCGAGGGCGTCTCGGTGACCTACCGCGAGCTGGACGAGGCGTCGAACCGGTTGGCGCACCTGTTGGTGGCACACGGTGCGGGTCCGGGCCAGATTGTGGCGCTGCTGTTTTCGCGTTCGGCCGGGGCGGTCGCGGCGATGCTGGCGGTGCTCAAGAGCGGGGCGGCCTACCTGCCGATCGACCCTTCTTCGCCGGATACCCGGATCGAATTCATGCTCGGTGACTCCACGCCGGTCGTCGCGATGAGCACCGCTGATCTGGCCGGGCGGTTCGAGGGCCACGGCGTTCCCGTCATCGATGTCAACGATCCGCTCCTGGACACCATGCCCGCAACGGGCCTGCCGCTGCCGGGACGGGACGGCGTGGCCTACGTGATCTACACCTCGGGGACCACGGGTGTGCCCAAAGGTGTTGCGGTGACGCATCGTAACGTCGCCCAGTTGCTCGGCTCGCTGGATGCCGGCCTGCCGGCGCCGGGGGTGTGGTCGCATGCGCATTCGCTGGCGTTCGACGTGTCGGTGTGGGAGATCTTCGCCCCGCTGCTGCGCGGCGGGCGGCTGGTCGTGGTGCCCGAGTCGGTAGCGCGTTCACCGCAGGACTTGCACGCGGTGTTGGTCGCCGAGGGTGTGACCGTCTTGACGCAGACGCCGTCGGCGGTGGCGATGCTGGATCCGGCCGGTTTGGACGAGGTGGCGTTGGTGATGGCCGGTGAGGCCTGCCCGCCCGAGGTGGTGGACCGCTGGGCGCCGGGGCGGGTGATGGTCAACGCCTACGGGCCGACCGAGACCACGATGTGCGTGGCGATCAGCGCCCCGCTCGAGGCCGGGTCGGGAGTGCCCCCCATCGGGTCCCCGGTGCCCGGGGCGGCGCTGTTCGTGCTTGACCAGTCGTTGCGGCCGGTGCCAGCGGGTGTGGTCGGGGAGCTGTATGTGGCCGGATCGGGGGTGGCGGCGGGATATCTCGGTCGGCCCGGGCTGACCGCGTCCCGGTTTGTGGCCTGCCCGTTCGGCGCGGCCGGAATGCGGATGTATCGCACCGGCGATTTGGTGCGCTGGAACAGCGACGGGCAGCTGCGGTACTTGGGCCGAGCCGATGAGCAGGTCAAGATCCGCGGTTACCGCATCGAGCTGGGTGAAATCCAAGCCGCATTAAGCGCTTTGGATGGGGTGGGGCAGGCGGTGGTAATCGCCCGTGAGGACCGCCCCGGGGATAAGCGCCTGGTCGGTTACGTCACCGGGACCGCCGATCCGGCGCGGCTCAAGACCGCGCTCGGGCAGCGGTTGCCGGCGTTCATGGTGCCCGCGGCCATCGTGGGCCTGGACGCATTGCCGTTGACCGCCAACGGCAAGCTGGACACCCGCGCGCTACCGGCACCGGAATACCACGCCGGTGCCCACCGCGCCCCGACTGACCCGACCGAAGAAATCCTGGCCACCATCTACGCCGAGACCCTCGGCGTCGACCGCGTCGGCATCGACGACTCCTTCTTCGAACTCGGCGGCGACAGCATCTCGGCGATGGGCCTGATTTCCGCGATCAACAGCCAGCTGAACGTCGGCCTCCCGGTGCGAGTCGTGTTCGAGGCGCCCACTGTCGCCCAGCTGGCACGGCGAATCGGTGAGGGCACGAGCGGGCTCGAGCCCTTGGTGGCCGCCGAGCGGCCCGCCGTGGTGCCGTTGTCCTTCGCGCAGAACCGCTTGTGGTTCCTCGACCAATTGCAAGGCCCGTCACCGGTTTACAACATGGCGGCGGCGCTGCGGCTGAGCGGGCCGCTGGACGCCGCGGCACTGGGGGCGGCGCTGGGCGACGTGGTGGCCCGCCACGAGAGCCTGCGCACCCTGATCGCCGCGCCCGAGGGAATGCCCCAGCAGCTCGTGACCCCCGTCGAACGGGCCGACTTCGGCTGGGAGATCGTCGACGCCAGCGGCTGGTCCGACGGCCAGCTCGACGAGGCCATCGGCGAAACCGCTCGCTACACCTTCGACCTGGCAGCCGAAATCCCCTTGCGCGCAGAGCTTTTCCGCGTCTCCGAGCACGAGCACATCTTGGTGGCCGTGGTCCACCACATCGCCGCCGACGGGATGTCGATCACCCCGCTGGTGCGCGATCTGGGCATGGCCTATGCCAGCCGGTGTGCCGGGGATGCCCCGGGCTGGACGCCGCTGGCGGTGCAATACATCGATTACACGCTCTGGCAGCGCGCCCAGTTGGGTGACCTCGACGACGACGAAAGTCCCATCGCAGCCCAGCTGGCCTACTGGGAAGAGGCCCTGGCCGGGATGCCCGACCGGGTGCCGCTGCCCACCGATCGGCCCTACCCGCTGGTGGCCGATCAGCGCGGCGCCACCGTCGAAATCGATTGGCCCACCGAGCTTCAGCAACGCGTCGGCGAGGTGGCCCGCAAGCACAACGCGACGAGCTTCATGGTGGTCCAGGCCGCCCTGGCGGTGCTGCTCTCCAAGCTCAGCGCCAGTCCCGATGTGGCGGTGGGCTTCCCGATCGCCGGACGGCGCGACCCCGCGCTCGACGACCTGGTCGGGTTCTTCGTCAACACCCTGGTGCTACGAGTCGAGGTGGCCGGCGACCCCACCTTCACCGACCTGCTGTCCCAGGTGCGGCAACGCAGCCTGGCCGCCTACGAACACCAAGACGTGCCCTTCGAGGTGCTGGTCGAAAGGCTCAACCCGACCCGAAGCCTGACCCACCACCCCCTGGTCCAGGTCATGCTGGCCTGGCAGAACTTCGCCGGGCAAGGCGGTGGCCCGGTCGGCGGGCTGGCCCTGGGCGACGTCGAGATCACGCCGATGCCGGTGGACACCCAGACCGCCCGCATGGACCTGACCTTCTCGCTGGCCGAGCGCTGGACCGAGGCCGGCGAGCCCGCCGGGATCGGCGGAACGGTGGAATTCCGCACCGACGTGTACGACGCGGACAGCATCCAGGCGCTCGTCGGGCGGTTGCAGCGGGTGTTGACCGCCATGACCGTCGACCCCACCCAGGCGTTGTCGTCGGTGGATCTGCTCGACGAGGCCGAACATGCTCGCCTCGACGAGATCGGAAACCGGGCGGTGCTGGCCGCGCCGCCGGCCGCGCCGGTCTCCATTCCGGCGCTGTTCGCCGCGCAGGTGGCCCGCACACCGGAGGCCGTGGCGCTGGTGTGCACCGGCCGATCGATGACCTATCGCGAGCTGGACGAGGCCGCGAACCGGTTGGCGCACGTGTTGGCCGGCCGCGGGGCCGCACCGGGACAGTCTGTCGCCCTGCTGTTTTCGCGTTCGGCGGAGGCGATCGTCGCGATCCTGGCGGTGCTCAAGTCCGGGGCGGCCTATCTGCCGATCGACCCGGCGCTGCCCGAGTCCCGCATCGGATTCGTGCTCTCCGACGCCGCACCGATGGCCGTCATCACCACCGCCGACCTGGCTGACCGGCTCATCGGTCACGACGTGCCGGTCATCGACATCGACGACCCGGACCTCGCCGCCCAACCCGGCGCGACACCGGCGGCGCCGGGCCCCGAGGACCTCGCCTACCTCATCTACACGTCCGGCACCACCGGCGTCCCCAAGGGTGTGGCGGTCACCCACCGGAACGCGACCCAATTGCTGGCGCGCATGGACGCCGGCCTGCCGCGCGCCGGGGTGTGGTCGCAGTGGCATTCACTGGCCTTCGACGTCTCGGTCCACGAGATCTTCGGCGCGCTCCTGCACGGCGGCCGGCTGGTGGTGGTGCCCGAGTCGGTGGCGCGCTCGCCGGAAGACCTGCACGCACTGCTGGTGGCCGAGCAAGTCACCGTGCTGAGCCAAACCCCCTCGGCCGCCGCGATGTTGGCGCCCGACGGCCTGGAATCGGCCACCCTGGTGGTGGCCGGCGAGGCATGCCCGGCCGAGCTGGTCGACCGGTGGGGGCCGGGCCGCGCGATGATCAACGCCTACGGCCCGACCGAGGCCACGGTGTACGCGGCCGTCAGCGAGCCCCTGACGGTGGCGTCCGCCGAGTCAGGTGTGGTGCCGATCGGGTCGCCGGTGCCCGGCGGCGCGTTGTTCGTCCTCGACGGGCGGCTGCGCCCGGTGCCCGTCGGCGTGATCGGCGAGTTGTACGTGGCCGGTTCCGGTGTGGCGTCCGGATATTGGCGGCGGTCGGGTCTGACCGCGGCGCGGTTCGTGGCGTGCCCGTTCGGCGGGGCCGGCACCCGCATGTACCGCACCGGGGACCTGGTGCGCTGGCGCGCCGATGGGCAGCTCGACTACCTCGGCCGCGTCGACGAGCAGGTCAAGATCCGCGGTTATCGCATCGAGCTCGGCGAGGTGCGAGCGGCACTGGCGTGGCTGGACGGGGTGGAGCAGGCGGTCGTCATCGCCCGGGAGGACCGACCCGGTGACAAGCGCCTGGTCGCTTACGTCACGGGGACGGCCGATCCGGCCGGGGTGCGCGCCGCGCTGGCCGAACGGCTGCCGGCGTACATGATCCCCGCCGCAGTGGTGGTGCTCGACGCGCTGCCGCTCACGCCCAACGGCAAGCTCGACACCCGCGCGCTGCCCGCACCGGAGTACTCCGACGTCGACCAATACCGCGCCCCGGACAACGCCGTCGAGGAGATACTCGCCGGCATCTACGCCCAGGTGCTGGGGCTCGACCGCGTCGGCGTCGACGACTCCTTCTTCGACCTCGGCGGCGACAGCATCTCGTCGATGCAGGTGGTGACGCGGGCGCGCGCCGCCGGGCTGATCTGCCGGACGCGCGACATCTTCGTCGAGCAGACCGTGGCCCGGCTGGCCCGGGTGGCCGAGGTCGCCGACGCCGGTGCCGACGTGGCCGACGAGGGTGTGGGCCCGGTGACCGTCACGCCGATCATGCATTGGCTGCAGGGCCTGGAACGGGCTGGCGGGCAGGTCGACCAGTTCAACCAGACGATGCTGGTGCAGGCCCCCGCCGGGGTCGGCGAGGCGGACGTGCTGGTGGTGCTGCAGGCACTGCTCGACCGGCACGGCATGCTGCGCCTGCGCCTGGACACTGGCTCCGACGGTTGGTCGCTGACGGTGCCGGAGCCCGGTTCGGTGGACGCCCGCGACTGCGTGCACACCGTGGCCGAGTTGTCCGACGCGGCGCTGGCCGAGGCGCGGTCGCGGTTG
Source organism: Mycobacterium sp. E1386 (assembly GCF_001672745.1). Lineage (NCBI taxonomy): Bacteria > Bacillati > Actinomycetota > Actinomycetes > Mycobacteriales > Mycobacteriaceae > Mycobacterium > Mycobacterium sp. E1386. The sequence goes on along the minus strand of NZ_LZKH01000095.1, from coordinate 7,558 downwards.
AACCCGGCGGCCGGGACGATGCTGAGCGCGCTGTGGGCCAGCTCCACCGGCCAGCTGGTGGTGATCATCCACCACTTGGCCGTCGACGGGGTGTCCTGGCGAATCCTGTTGGAGGACTTGAACATTGCCTGGGCGCTGCACCGCCTGGGCCAGCCGGTGGCGTTACCGACGGCGGGCACGTCGTTCGCCCGGTGGGCGTCGCAGCTGGCCGAGCGCGCGCACCACCCGGACGTGGTGGATCAGCTGGACACCTGGAAGCAGGTGGCGGCCACCCCCGCGGCGCTGCCCGCGGTGCGGCCCGAGGTGGACACCTTCGCCACCGCCGGGCACCTCTCGGTGGAACTGGACGCCGAGACCACCGGCATGTTGCTCGGCGAGGTGCCGGCGGCGTTCCGCGCCGGCATCCAAGACATCCTGCTGATCTCGTTCGCCGTGGCGGTGGCGGAATTCCTGGGCACCGGCGTGGCGCCGATCGGCATCGACGTGGAGGGCCACGGCCGGAACGAGGACCTGGGCCGCGACGTCGACCTGTCCCACACCGTGGGGTGGTTCACCGCGAAGTATCCGGTGTCTCTGGCCATGGGTGAATTGCGTTGGGCGCAGGTGGTTTCCGGAGACCAGACGTTGGGTGCGGTGCTCAAGGACGCCAAGGAGCAACTGCGCGCCCTCCCGGATTCGCTGACCTACGGGCTGCTGCGCTACCTGAACGCCGACGCCGACCTTGCCAGTCCCGACCCGACGATCGGGTTCAATTATCTTGGGCGCCAAGGCGGATCGGCTGAACTCTCCGAGGAGATGTGGCGACCAGTGCAGGGCTCGGTCACCGCGGCCGCCGCGGCGATACCCATGCCGCTGATGCACACGCTGGAGTTGAACGCGGCCACCGTCGACTCCGAGACGGGCCCGCGGCTGCACGCCAATTGGACGTGGGCGCCGTCGACGCTCGACGAGGACCGAGTCGCGCGGCTGAGCCGGCTGTGGTTCGAGGCCCTCGCCGGGATCTGCGCCCACGTGCATTCCGGCGGCGGCGGTTTGACGCCGTCGGACATCGCGCCCGCTCGCCTCAGCCAGAAGCAGATCGACCAGCTGCAGCGGCAATGCCACATCGCCGACGTGCTACCGCTGACCCCCGTGCAGCAGGGGCTGCTCTTCCACGCCAACACCGTGCGGGGGGCCGGCCAGGATTCCGGTGACCTCTACGCGGGGCAGCTCGACATCACGGTCAGCGGCCCGCTCGACCCCGACCGCCTGCGCGAGGCCGTGCACGCGATGGTCGAGCGGCATCCGAACCTGGTGGCCCGATTCTTCGACCAGTTCGATGAGCCGGTGCAGGTCATCTCCGCCGATCCGGCGGCGGCCTGGCAGTACCGGGAGCTCGATGGCGCCCCCGACGTCGAGGAGCGCGTTGCGCGGCTCTGCGCCGACGAGCGCGCCGCCGTGTGCGACCTGGCCGGCCAGCCGCCCTTCCGGGTGGCCTTGGTCCGCACCGCGGTCGACCGGCACCGGCTGGTGCTGACCAACCACCACATCGTCCTCGACGGCTGGTCGATGCCGATCCTGCTCGGCGACATCTTCGCCGGCTACTACGGCCAGCGGCTGCCCGCGGCGGCGCCCTACCGCGGCTTCGTCAGCTGGCTGGCCGCGCGCGACCGCGACGCCGCCCGCGCCGCCTGGGGCGAGGTGTTCGCCGGCTTCGACACCCCGGCTTTGGTCGGTCGCCAGGACCAGCTGCAGCCGGGGGAGCAAGGCGTTCAGACGTTCGGGCTGCCGGCCGAGCTCACCCGGGCCATCGGCGAGCTGGCCCGCTCGTGCCACACCACCGTCAACACGGTGCTGCAGGCGGCCTACGCCCAGCTGCTGTGCTGGCTGACCGGTCAGCACGACGTCGCGTTCGGCACCACCGTCTCGGGCAGGCCGGCCGAGGTCCCCGGTGCGGACTCGATGGTCGGCCTGTTGATCAACACGGTGCCGGTACGGGCGAACATCACCCCGACGACCACCGCCGCCGACCTGCTCGAGCAGCTGCAGGCCGCCTACAACCACACGCTCGACCACCAGCACTTGGCGCTCAACGAAATTCACCGCATCACCGGTCAGGACAAGCTGTTCGACACCCTGTTCGCCTTCGAGAACTATCCGATCGACGCCGCGGCGCTGTCGGGCGAACAAGAGCTGTCCATCACCGACATCGCCAGCCGGGAATCCACCCACTACCCGCTGACGATCCAGGCCCAGCCGGGACACGAACTGCGGCTGCGCGTCGAATACGACACCGACGTTTTCGACACCGACGCCATCGCGACGCTGATCGAGCGGCTGCGCCGGGTGCTGTTGGCCATGACCACCGACCCCGGGCGGCGGCTGTCGGCGACGGACGCGCTGGACGCCGGCGAACACCGCAGACTCGACGAGTTCGGCAACCGCGCGGTGCTGTCCCAGCCGTGGTTGCCAGCGTCGATTCCGGGGTTGTTTGCGGCGCAGGTGGTGCGTGTGCCGGGGGCGGTGGCGGTGCGGTGTGCGGGTCGTTCGTTGTCGTATCGGGAGTTGGATGAGGCGTCGAATCGGTTGGCGCATGCGCTGATTGCCCGGGGTGCGGGTCCGGGGGAGTCGGTGGCGGTGTTGTTGGACCGCTCGGCCGAGGCGATCGTGGCGATCCTGGGGGTGCTGAAGTCGGGGGCGGCGTATCTGCCGATCGATCCGGGGTTGCCCGAGGCGCGGGTCGAGTTCATGTTGACCGACGCCGCGCCGGTTGCCGCGGTGACCAGCGTGGCGCTGGCCGAGAAGTTGGCCGGGCATGTGTTGCCGGTCATCGACGTGCACAGCCCCGCACTGCAGTCGCAGCCCGCCACGGCGCCCCCGGGCCCGGATCCTGAGGATGTCGCGCACATCATCTACACCTCGGGGACCACCGGTGTGCCCAAGGGGGTGGCGGTCAGCCACGCCAATGTGACCCGGTTGTTCGACGCCCCGGCGGTGGGGGTGGTGTTGGGGCCAGGGCAGGTGTGGACGCAGTTCCATTCGTATGCCTTTGATTTCTCGGTGTGGGAGATCTGGGGGGCGCTGCTGCACGGCGGGCGACTGGTGGTGGTCCCGGAGGCCGTGGCGCGCTCGCCGAAGGATTTTCATGCGTTGGTGGTGGCCGAGAAGGTGACGGTGTTGAGTCAGACCCCGGCGGCCGTTCGCATGCTGTCACCGGAAGGCCTGGACTCCGCGGCGCTGGTGATCGGCGCGGAGCCCGTACCCCCGGAGCTGGTTGACCGCTGGGCACCAGGGCGGGCGATGATGAACGTCTACGGCCCGACCGAGAGCACGATCTTCGCGTCCATGAGCACCCCGCTGACCGCGAAATCCGGTGCGCCGCCGATTGGTTCGGCGGTGCCAGGGACAGGACTGTTCGTGCTGGACGGCTGGTTGCGGCCCGTGCCGGTCGGGGTGATCGGGGAGTTGTATGTCGCCGGGCGCGGGGTGGGCCTGGGATACGTGCGCCGGCCCGACTTGACCGCGTCGCGGTTCGTGGCCTGCCCGTTCGGCGAGCCCGGACAACGGATGTATCGCAGCGGGGACCTGGTGCGCTGGGGCGCCGACGGCCAACTGCAGTACGTCGGACGCACCGACGAGCAAGTCAAGATTCGCGGTTACCGCATCGAGATCGGCGAGATCCGCTCGGCCCTCGCAGCTTTGGACGGCGTCGACGAAGCGGTGGTCGTCGTCCGCGAGGACCGCCCCGGCGATAAGCGACTAGTCGGCTACATCACCGGAGCCGCCGAGCCGGCCGCGATGCGCGCCGCCCTGGCCGAGCGGCTGCCGGGCTACATGGTCCCGGCCGGGATCGTGGTGCTCGAGGCGCTACCCGTGACGGTCAACGGCAAACTCGACACCCGCGCCCTCCCCACACCGGAATACACCGCCTCGGGCTATCGCGCCCCCACCAATCCCACCGAGGAGATCCTGGCTGGCATCTACGCCCAGGTGCTCGGGGTCGATCGCGTCGGAATCGACCAGTCGTTCTTCGACCTGGGCGGCGACAGCATTCTGGCGATGCGCCTGATCGCCGCGGTCAACACCGACCTGGACGAGTACCTGTCGGTGCGCGCCGTGTTCGAGGCGCCCACCATCGCCCAGCTGGCACCCCGGATCGGCGAAAGCGCTGGCGGCCTCGAGCCGTTGGTGGCCGGCCCCCGGCCGGCGGTGGTCCCGCTGTCGTTCGCCCAGAGCCGGCTGTGGTTCCTGGACCAATTGCAAGGCCCGTCACCGGTTTACAACATGGCGGCGGCCATGCGCCTGCGTGGTCGGCTCGACGCCGACGCGCTCGGTGCGGCGCTGGCCGACGTGGTGGCCCGTCACGAGAGCCTGCGGACCGTGTTCGCGGCGCCCGAGGGAACGCCCCAGCAGGTGGTCATTCCCGCGGAGCGAGCCGATTTCGGCTGGCAGGTCGTCGACGCCAGCGGCTGGTCGGCGAGCCGGCTGGACGAGGCCGTCAAGGCCGCGGCACGCGGCACCTTCGACCTGGCGACCGATATTCCGTTGCGCGCCTGGCTGTTCCGCGTCGCCAACGACGAACACGTGCTGGTGGCCGTGGTGCACCACATCGCCGCCGACGGCTGGTCGCTGCGGCCGCTGGCCGCCGACCTCGGCGTCGCCTACGCCAGCCGGTGCGCGGGGCAGGCCCCCGAGTGGGCCGAATTGCCGGTCCAGTACGTGGATTACACGTTGTGGCAGCGCGCCCAGTTCGGCGATCTGAAGGACAGCGAAAGCCGCATCGCCGCCCAGCTGGCCTACTGGGAAGAGGCCCTGGCCGGCATGCCGGAGCGGTTGCAGTTGCCCACCGACCGCCCCTACCCGCAGGTGGCCGACCAGCGCGGGGCCACGGTGGCGATCGACTGGCCCGCCGACTTGCAGCAGCAGGTTTCGGCGGTGGCCCGCGAACACAATGCGACCAGCTTCATGGTGGTGCAGGCCGCCCTGGCGGTGCTGCTGGCCAAGCTGAGCGCGAGTAGCGATGTGGCGGTGGGCTTTCCGATCGCCGGGCGGCGCGACCCCGCGCTCGACGACTTGGTCGGATTCTTCGTCAACACCTTGGTGCTGCGCGTCGACGTGTCGGGCAACCCCACCTTCACCGAGCTGTTGAACCGAGTGCGCACGCGCAGCCTGGAGGCCTTCGAGCATCAGGACGTGCCCTTCGAGGTGCTGGTGGAGCGGGTCAACCCGACCCGAAGCCTCACGCATCACCCGCTGATTCAGGTGATGCTGGCTTGGCAGAACTTCGGTGGGCAGGACAACGACCCCGCGACCGGGCTCGCCCTGGGCGACGTTCGGGTCACCCCGATACCGCTGGACACCCAGGTCGCCCGCATGGACCTGACCTTCTCGATGACCGAGCGCTGGACCGAGACGGACGAGCCCGCCGGGATTGGCGGGCGGGTCGAATTCCGCACCGACGTGTTCGACGCGGACAGCATCGAGATACTCGTCGGGCGCCTGCAGCGGGTGCTGGCGACGATGACCACCGATCCCGCCCGCTCCGTGTCGTCGGTCGACCTGCTCGAGGCGGACGAACGGGCCCGGCTGGACCAGATCGGCAACCGCGCGGTGCTGGCCGCGCCGGCGGACGCATCGACGTCGATTCCGGAATCCTTTGCCGCCCAGGCGGACCGCACGCCGGATGCGACGGCGCTCAGCAGCGGTACCCGGTCCTGGACGTATCGCGAGCTCGACGAGGCGTCCAACAGGTTGGGCCACCTGCTGGCCGGCCGCGGCGCTGCCGCGGGACAGTGCGTGGCGCTGCTGTTCGACCGCTCGGCCGAGGCGATCGTGTCGATCCTCGCGGTGCTCAAGACCGGGGCGGCCTACCTGCCCATCGACCCCGCACATCCGGCCGCCCGGATCGGCTTCATGCTCGCCGACGCCGCGCCGGTCGCGGTGGTCACCACCGCCGCGCTGGCCGACCGGCTGGACGGGCACGACGTGGCGGTCATCGATGTGGACGATCCCGCCGTCGACGCTCAGCCCCGCACCGCGTTGCCGGCGCCGAGCCCGGAGGACGTCGCCTACCTCATTTACACGTCGGGAACCACGGGTGTGCCCAAGGGCGTGGCGGTCAGCCACCGCAACGTGACCCAGCTGATGGCGTCGGTGGACGCCAGCCTGCCGGACGCCGGCGTGTGGTCGCAGTGGCATTCCTACGGCTTCGACGTGTCGGTGTGGGAGATCTTCGGCGCGCTGCTGCGCGGCGGGCGACTGGTGGTGGTCCCCGACGCGGTGGTGCGGTCCCCGGAGGACCTGCACGAGTTTCTGGTCGCCGAGCGGGTCAGTGTCCTGAGCCAAACTCCTTCCGCCGCAGCGATGCTCGACCCGCGGGGGCTGGAGTCGGCCGCACTGGTGGTGGCCGGCGAGGCCTGCCCGACCGAGCTGGTGGACCGGTGGGCGTCCGGGCGCGTGATGATCAACGCCTACGGGCCGACCGAAACCACGGTGTACGCGGCGATCAGCGCGCCGCTTGCCCCCGGCTCCGCCGTCGTCCCGATCGGCTCCCCGGTGGCCGGCGCGGCGTTGTTCGTTCTCGACGAATCCCTGCGACCGGTACCGCCCGGCGTGGTCGGCGAGCTGTACGTGGCCGGCGGCGGGCTGGCCCGCGGGTACTGGCGCCGGGCGGCGCTGACCGCGTCGCGGTTTGTGGCCTGTCCGTTCGGCGGGCCAGGGGCCCGCATGTACCGCACCGGCGACCTGGTCTGCTGGGGCGCCGATGGGCAGCTGCAGTATCTGGGCCGTGCCGACGAACAGGTCAAGATCCGCGGCTACCGCATCGAACTCGGCGAGATCCAGGCGGCGCTGGCCGACCTTCGCGGGGTGCGGCAAGCCGCCGTCATCGCCCGCGAGGACCGGCCAGGAGATAAGCGCCTGATCGGCTACGTCACCGGTTCGGCGGACCCCGCCGAGCTGCGCGCCCGGCTGGCCGACCGGCTCCCCGCGTACATGGTTCCGGTCGCCGTGGTGCGCCTCGACGCCCTGCCGCTGACACCGAACGGCAAGCTCGACGCTCGCGCCCTGCCGGCACCCGAATACCGCGAGGCCGATCGCTACCGGGCCCCGAGCAGTCCCGTCGAGGAGACCCTGGCCGGCATCTACGCCCAGGTGCTCGGCGTCGAGCGGGTCGGCGTCGACGACTCCTTCTTCGACCTGGGCGGCGACAGCATTTCGTCGATGCAGGTGGTGACGCGGGCGCGGGCCGCCGGCCTGGCGTGCCGGACGCGCGACATCTTCGTCGAGCAGACCGTGGCCCGGCTGGCCCGCGTCGTCGGCGTGACCGACGGCGACACCGGCGTCGCCGACGAGGGCATCGGCGAACTATCGGCGACGCCGATCATCCGGTGGCTGCAGGGTGTAAACGGTCCGGTCGACCAGTTCAACCAGACGATGGTGGTCGAGGCCCCCGCCGGGGTCACCGCCTCCGACGTGGTCGCCGTGCTGCAGGCCCTGCTGGACCGGCACGCCATGCTGCGGCTGCGCGTGGACGACGAGTGGTCCCTGACCGTGCCCGAGGCTGGATCGGTCGACGCTG
>NZ_LZKH01000094.1:0-632 GCF_001672745.1 Mycobacterium sp. E1386 | reverse complement strand
GCCTCGGCGCGTCGGCGCTCGCTGGTTCTGTCGTCCCCTCCGCGGCCGCCCAGTGTCCGGACGTGCAAGTGGTGTTTGCCCGCGGCACCGGTGAAGCCCCCGGCGTCGGCCCCACCGGACAGGCCTTCGTCGACTCCCTGCACTCGCGCGTCGGCGCCAAGTCCTTCGATGTCTACCCGGTCAACTACCCCGCCAGCGACCAATGGGACACCGGCATCGACGGCATCAGAGACGCCGCGGCCCATGTCAATTCGATGGCCCACGACTGCCCCAACACCAAGATGGTGCTCGGCGGCTACTCCCAAGGCGCGGCCGTGATGGGCTTCGTCACCTCACCCGCGGTCCCCGACGGCGTCGACCCCAACACCGTGCCCAAGCCCCTGGACCCCGCGGTGGCCAGCCACGTCTCCTCGGTCGTGCTCTTCGGCATGCCCAACGTGCGCGCGATGAACTTCCTCAACGAGCCCCCAGTCGTCATCGGCCCGGCGTATCAGGACAAGACCATCAAGGTCTGCGCCACCGAAGACCCGGTCTGCTCCGACGGCATGAACTTCGCCGCCCACAACACCTACGCCGACGACGGCGCCATGATCGACAAGGGCGTCGCCTTCGCCTCCAGCCACCTCGACGCG
>NZ_LZKH01000093.1:0-10008 GCF_001672745.1 Mycobacterium sp. E1386 | reverse complement strand
GAAGGCCGCCCGGGTGTCGGGCCGCCGAACCGGCTGCTCGACCGGACTCGGTCGAGCGCTTGCCGGGCCACGACCGGGTTCGCGTCGCGGACGCCGCAAGCACAACGACACCATGCACCGCAACAGCTCGCGAGCTGCACTAACTTCGGACCGTAACCTGCTGTCGCAGCTTGTTCTTCGCGAGTTTTCCGGTCGGGGTCCGGGGCAGGTCATCGACGAACTCGACCGAACGGGGCGCCTTGTAGTGGGCGATCCGGGTCGCGGACATAGTCGACGAGATCTCCTGCCAGGGAGTCGGTCCCACTCACCCCGGGCGCCAACTGCACGAGCGCTTTGACCTCCTCGCCCATCTCGGGGTGGGGCACGCCGATCACGGCGACATCGAGCACCGCGGGGTGCAGGGCCAGGGCGTTCTCGACTTCCTGCGGATAGATGTTGACCCCGCCGGAGATGATCATGAACGACTTGCGGTCGGTGAGGTAAAGGAAGCCGTCGGGGTCGACGTAACCGAGGTCGCCGACGGTGGTCCAGAACGGATGTTCGGGGTGGGCTGCCGCGGCGGTCTTGTCGGGATCGTTGTGGTACACGAACGGTAGATGGTCGCGTTCGAAGTACACCGTGCCGACGGCACCGGCGGGCAGCTCGTTTCCGTCGTCGTCGCAGATGTGCAGCGTCCCGAGCACGCTCTGCCCCACCGAACCGGGGTGGGTGAGCCACTGCTCGGAGTCGATGAACGTCAGGCCGTGCGCCTCGGTGGAGCCGTAGAACTCGTAGATGATAGGGCCGAGCCAGTCGATCATCGCCCGCTTGACGTCGATCGGGCAGGGCGCGGCGGAGTGCATCAGCATCCGCAGGCTCGACAGGTCATAGCGGCGCCGGATCGACTCATCCAGTTTGAGTAGCCGGATGAACATGGTGGGAACCAGCTGCGCGACGGTGACCCGGTATCGCTCGATGTAGCGCAGGGTGGCTTCGGCGTCGAACTTGTTGGCCAGCACCACCGTTGCACCGAGCGCCTGCACCATGCCACACCATCGCAGCGGCGCGGCGTGGTAGACGGGCGCCGGAGACAGATAGACGTCGGTGGCTTCGATTCCGTAGAAATGGCTGGCCATGGCCAGGATCGGATCCCCCGGTTCGTCGATCCGCCGGTCTGGGAGCGGGGGCTTGACGCCCTTCGGGAAGCCCGTCGTGCCGGAGGAATACAGCATGACGGCGCCCGACGGTTCCGCCTGCAAGCGGGGACCGGCCCCGGCGAGAGCGGTTTCGTAGCAAGCGAAACCGGAACGTCGCCGCCGAATGCCAGCCGCAGGCCGGGGCCGTCGGCCTGCGCGGCGACGTCGGCCGCCAGGGTGGCCAGGGCAGCCGAGGCGACTAGCGCGCGTGCTCCCGAGTCACGCACGATGTATGTGGCCTCACGCGCCGTGAGGTGGTGGTTGACGGCGGTGATGTAGAGGCCGGATCGTTGCGCCGCCCAGTACACCTCGAAGGCCTCGGCGGCGTTGTCGGACAGCAGTGCGACCACGTCACCGCGGCGGAGCCCGGCGTCGTGCAGCACACGCGCCAGCGCGGCGGAGTTGTCGTCGAGTTGCCGGTAGGTCAACACATCCCCGGTCTCGGCGAGGACGACGGCGGGGCGGTGAGGATCACCGTCTGCGTGGGTACCCGGGTACATCGATCAGGCGGTTGCCGGGGCCGACACCACAACGGGGTAAACCCGTTTGGCGCGGTCATTGGTCATGTCGACATGCACGAATTTCTGCTCGGTGTACTCGTCGAGGGCACCTGACCCGAGCTCGCGCCCCAGACCGCTTTGCTTCATGCCGCCGAAGGGGAACATCGCATTGACCATGTGCCAGTCGTTGATCCACACCGTTCCGGATTCCAACTCGCGGGCGATCGCCAACGCGCGTTCGTTGTCTGTGCTCCACACCCCCGCGGACAATCCGTACTCGCTGTCGTTGGCGATCGCGACCGCCTCGGCGTCGTCGGCGCATTTAATCACGACGAGCACCGGCCCGAAGATCTCCTCCCGCGCGACCCGCATGTCGTTGGTGGCACCGGTCAGGATCGTGGGCGCCACCCAATGGCCTTGGGCGAGTCCGGCTTCGGTGGGGACCGTGCCCTGGAACGCGATCTTGCACCCCTCCTCTTGCCCCAACGCGATGTACTTCTCCACTCGCGCTTTCTGTTTGGCGGAGATCAGCGGACCAACGTCGGTGGTCGGGTCCATCGGATTACCCACGACGAGCGTGGACGCGCGGGCGACCAGCCTTCGCACGAACTCGTCGTGAATTGACGCGTGCAGTAACAGCCGGGTTCCGGACTCGCAGGCCTGACCACACATCAGCAAGAATCCGAACAGCGTGCCGTCGACCGCCAAATCCAGGTCGGCGTCGTCGCAGACGATGTTGGCGCCCTTGCCACCCAGCTCGAGTGTGACCCGCTTGACGTTGGCGGCGGCGGCGCGCATCACGGTCTTTCCGACTTCGGTTGAGCCGGTGAAGGCTACCTTGCGCACATCGGGGTGCTCGGCCAGCCGGGCGCCGACGACGGGCCCCGGCCCGGTGACCACGTTCAGCACCCCCGCCGGCAGCCCGACTTCGTCTGCCGCCCTGGCCAATTCGAGCAACGTCAGCGGAGTCTGGTCATCGGGCTTGAGCACTATCGTGTTGCCGGCCGCCAATGCGGGGCCCAGCTTCCAGACCGCCAGCAGCAACGGGAAGTTCCACGGCACGATGCCGGCGCAGACGCCCACCGGCTCGCGACGAAGCAGGGCGGCGGCCAGCGTGGGCGCCTCGATCAAGGGCCCGGTTTCCTCGAACGCATACGACCGCGCCAACGACGCGAAGTACTTCAGGTGGGCGATCGAGTAGCCCAGGAGAAAAGCGCCCGCGGACCGTGCGGTTGCGCCGTTTTCGCGTACCTGCAGGGCGGTCAACTCGTCGAACCGTGCGGCGAGGTTGTCCGCGATCGCATCGAGGATGCGGGCGCGTTCCGCCGCGGGCGTCAACCGCCAGACGCCGGAGGCATGTGCGGCCTTTGCCGCCGCGACGGCCTCGTCGGCCGCAGTGACATCGCCCCGGGCAACGGTTGCGACCCGTCCGTTCGTCGCGGGATCGCGCACCTCCAAGCTGCTTGACGCGTCGCGCCACCGCCCGTCGATGTACATCCGGTAGTGCGGAATGTCAGTCATGTCGTCCTTGCCTCTAGTCATCGGGTCCGGCGGCGCCAGTGTGCGAAGCTCCTCCATCGGCCGGCGGCGTGGTGCGCGGCGCTTACCCCGGCCGGGATTCCCAGCGGGGCAGCGAGAATGACGATGATGGTGATTAGGCTCATGGCAGAGTCAGAACCGGATTAGTCCGCGGAGATTGACCCCGGCGTGCAGGTCGGCGTAGCCGGTGTTGATCTCGTCGAGGGTGTATTCCCGGGTGACGAGCTCGTCGAGCTTGAGCCGCCCGGCGCGGTACAGGTCGAGCATTCGGGGTATGTCGTGCCGCGGATTGGAGGATCCGAAAAGTGAACCGCGAACCTGCTTTTCGTACAGGGTCAAATCGAAGAGCGACATGGCGACGGACGTGTCGGTCGGATGCGGAATCGCGGTCATCACCACCCTGCCGCGCTTGCCGACCAGGCTCAGCGCCTGAGCCACATACGCCCCTTCAGCCGAATCGGTGCTGACCACGCAGACGTCAGCCATCTGGCCGCGCGTCAGGTCGGTGATCAGGGCTTGGGCCTCGTCGACCGTCGCAGCGGTGTGGGTGGCACCGAACTCCAGTGAGCGGCCACGCTTGTACTCAACGGGATCCAGCGCGACGATCACGCGCGCACCCGCGATCCGCGCGCCTTGCACCGCGTTCATCCCGATACCGCCGACACCCATGACCACCACGGTGTCGCCGTCACGCGCTTCGCCGGTGCGCACCATGCTGCCGTAGCCGGTGGTGACGCCGCATCCCACCAGGGCGGCGGTGTCGAGCGCGGTGGATGGATCGACCTTGATCACCGAAGCCAGTGGCACCACCGTGTATTCGGAGAACGTTCCCAGCACGCACATTTGGCCCAGCGCTTGTCCTTTCGCGTGAAACCGGAAGGTGCCGTCGAGTTGCGGTCCCGCGATGATGGCGGCGCCGAGCACGCACAGGTTGCTCATGCCGCGCGAACACGGTTCGCAGCGGCCGCAGGCTGGGATGAAGCTCAGCGCAACCGAATCGCCTTCGGCGACTTCGGTGACGCCCGGGCCGACGTCGACGACGACGCCGGCGCCCTCATGCCCACCGACGACCGGTAACTGCATCGGCATGTCGCCGGTGATCAGGTGGTCATCGGAGTGGCACAGCCCGGCGGCGGCCATCTTGATCAGGACCTCGTTCTCCTTGGGCCCGTCGAGGTCGACCTCGTCGACCTCCCACTTCTGGTGCAGCCCCCACAGCACCGCCGCTTTGGTTTTCATCGAAACTCCTTGAAATCATCGCTTCTCGGGCGTCCAGGTCGCCGGCAGGCTGTTGACACCGTTGATGAAGTTGGCCAGGGCGTAGTTGGGCTCCGGCGCCGAGATATCCGGGATGCGCGTGTAGACCTCGGTCAGCAACGCCTTGAGCATGGTGCGCGCCAGCGCCGCGCCCAGGCAGAAGTGCGGACCGCCGCCGCCGAAGGCGATGTGCGGGTTCGGGTTTCGCAGGATGTTGAACGAGTGGGGGTCGTCGAAGACGTCCTCGTCGCGGTTGCCCGAGTAGTACCACAGCACGACCTTGTCGCCGGCCTTGATCTCCGAGCCGCGCACGTTGATGTCCTGGGTGGCGGTACGGCGCATGTGCAGCAGCGGTGACCCCCAGCGCAACACCTCCTCGACGGCGGTGCCGACCCGGCCCTCGACGTCCTCGACGAGCAGCGCGCGCTGGTCGGGGAATTTCGAAAGGGCGGCGATGGCGTGAGCCGAGGCGTGTCGCGTGGTGTCGTTGGACGCTACGCCCATCAACACGAAGAAGGCCTTCAGCTCGTCGTCGGTCATCTTCTTGCCGTCGAACTCGGCCTGCACCATCCAGGTCATCAGGTCGTCGCCGGGGTTGGCCCGCCGCTCGGGGATCAACACCGTCGCCACCGCGTGCAGATCCATCACGGCGCCCATGAACAGTTCGAGTTCGCTCTGCTCGCCGCGGATGTTCGGGTCTGTCCAGCCCACGAGCCGCTGCGCGGCGCTGACGGCCTGATCACGCAGTTCGCCTTCGGGCAGGCCGAAGAAGCTGCCGAAGATGCGGCCGGGCAGCTTGACCGACACGAGTTGGACGAAGTCGCCCTCACCCAGGTGTGCCATTTCGCTGACCAGGTCGTGGGCGTGGCCGCGAATCCAGCCTTCCAGGCGGCGCACGTTCTTGGGCTTGAAGGCCTCCGTCGTGATCCCGCGCAGCTGGGTGTGCCGCGGGGCGTCCATGGCGATGAACGACTGGGCGATCTCCACCGCCTCCGGGGCGAAGTCCTCCATGGTGATGCCCTGCGCCGAGGAGAAGATCTCCGGGTGGCGGCTTGCCATCCGGATGTCCTCTTGTTTGGTCAGCGACCAGAAGCCCCTGGTGTTGAGCTCGGGAGGCAACAGATCCGACTCCGCGGGGCGGCTCCACGGGACGGGGTTCTCCGCGCGCAGGACGGCGAAGGCGGCGTCGCGCTCTTCCGGGGGTTTCGCCCAGAATTCGCGGGCGCTCAGATCGATGCCCTTGTGGGTGGGCGCGGTCGTGGGTGCGGTCATCTGGCCATGCTGACCAGCGCGGCCGCGGCGCGGCACAGGCGCGAGTGCCAAACACTGGCCTGCGCGGGCCAGCGCATGAAACCCGCGATCAGGCGATCGGTGCGCGGAAGGTGGCGACCAGGCCCCCGCCGTCGCGCGCGGCGAAGTCGACCCGGCCGCCCATCGCCTCGGCGATCTGCTGCACAATCCACAGGCCGAGCCCGGCGGTGCCACGTTGGCCGCCGACGCTGACGTACTTGGTGGTCAGCTCGCCCAGGCTGTCCGCCGGGATGCCCGGCCCCCGGTCGGCCACCGTGCAGACCAACTCGCCGCCTTCCCGCGAGCACGTGACCTCGACCGGTTCACCCCGGCCGTGCCGGGAGGCGTTCTCCAGGAGGTTGGTCAGCAGCCGGCGCAGCCCTTGGGCGTTGACGGCCACGGCGCCGACGTCGCCGCTGACGCTCAGCCGTAGCCGCGGCGCCGCCAGACCGACAGCGTCGGCGGCGGCGACGATGAGGTCGGCCAGGTCGACGCGACGGATCCGGCCCGTTGAGAATGTCGGGCGGCGACTCAGCGCGACGTCGGAGAGCGCGTCGAGCATCTCGGCCAGGTGGTGGACGTGGCGGGCCACCAGCTGCAGACTGGTGTCCCGGTCGGCCTGCGACATTGCCTGCCGTGAAGTCAGTGCCTCGGTCAGCGCCTCCAAAGACGTGACGGGAGTGCGGAATTCGTGCACCAGCACCTGAAGTCCGTCCTGTTGCGACTGGTAGGACCGCAGCAGGCGGGCCCGCAAGTCGCGTTCCTCTTCGGCGGCGGCGTGTTCGGCCTCGGCCTCTACCAGCGCCCGCACCCGGGATCGGTGTTCGCGTTCGGCGAGGGCGGAGAGCCCCGCGGTGATGATCGCGACGAAGATCAGATACACCGCCGACCACCCGGCCTGCAGGGCCGGGGCAGCGGTGACCGGAAGTTTGGGCGACGACGTCAGCGCCACCGGAACATATGCCGCGCCCAAAAGGATTGCCACCAATAAGGTTTCACGGAACGACAGCCGCGCCGCCGAGGCGATGACGGCCAGCGCCAGCACGGCGACCACTGGGCTGTAGACGCCGCCGCTCAAGGCGATGAGGGCCAGCGTGAAAGCCGAGTCGAACCCGGTGACCAGCCACGCGTACCGGGTGCGCCGAACCTCCAGCTGCGGGTAGGCCATCACCACGGCCGCGTAAAGCATCGCACCGCCCAACACCGCTACCGTGGCCGCGGTGTGCTGCCGGACCCACTGGGGCCCGATCGCCAGCAGCACGCCGATTGAGATGACCACGGCGACCCGTACCGCGACGACGGTGCGGGCCAGCCCGTAGTCCTCGCCGTCGAAGTCCATTCGATCGAGCGGTCTCACCCAGCTGACCATAGAGTTCGGGTTAGCATCGCGGCAATGACTCGCTCGCCGTACGTCGTGGTGATCGTGGACGACCATGAACTGTTTGCACAGGGCCTGGCCCTGTTGCTCACCCGCGAATGGGGCGGGCTGTTCACCGTCGGCGGCCAGACGACGTACGTGGAAGAGGCAGCCGACCTGGTGGCCCGCTGCGGCGCCGATGTCGCGATCATCGACCTGTCGATGCCGCCCCTGGGCGGAGTCGCCGCCATCCGGCACATCAAGGCGCGCCACCCGAAGACCCGGATCCTGGCGCTTTCGGGGACCGACGACCTGGGGCTGGCCGAAGAGGCGTTGCGGGCCGGAGCCGACGGCTTCCTGCCCAAGACCGCGAGGCCGGAGGCGCTGGCAGGGCCACTTTGGACGATCGCCGAGGGGTTGCGGGTCGTCGACGGCGCCCTGCTCGATGCGCTGCTGAGCAACACCCGCAAGCCGCCATCCGAGCTGCTGGACAGCCTCAGCGCGCAGGATCTGCAACTGTGGACGCTGCTCGCGACCGGCATGGAGACCGGTGACATCGCCCAGCGGATGCTGGTGTCGGAGCGCACGGCGAAACGCATGGTCGCCGCGCTGCTGCACAAACTGGGGGTCAACAACCGCATCGCCGCCGCCGCGTTGGCCGGGCGCTACCGGTTGCTCGATGACGTTGCCGAAACCGGCCGGATCAGTTGAGGATTCGGATCGCTTGGGCGGGACACATCGCGGCCGCCCGAATCACCCGTTCGCGGTCGGCTTCGGGTGGCTCCGGCTCGAGCACCACCACCTGTTCGGCACCGTCGGGAATGTCGAACACGTCGGGAGCCGCCAGCAGGCACTGTCCGTGCCCTTCGCACAGGTCGTAGTCGACGGTGACGCGCATGACCGCCAGTATCGGCCCGGGCTGGGCACCGCGGACGGTCCGCACGCGCCAGATGTGGCCTGGCCGGGCCAGCTCGGCGAGGGCCTTTCAGCCCTAGGCGGACGACGTGGCGTCCGCTCATTCTGGAGCCCTTAGTACCTGTTCCTGAGCCGAAATCGCGATCATGACCACTACACAAACGCAGACCGCCTCCCCGCTCGAAGCACCCGCGGTTGCCGAACAGCGCAAACACGAAGTCG
This sequence comes from Mycobacterium sp. E1386, assembly GCF_001672745.1. Taxonomy (NCBI): domain Bacteria; kingdom Bacillati; phylum Actinomycetota; class Actinomycetes; order Mycobacteriales; family Mycobacteriaceae; genus Mycobacterium; species Mycobacterium sp. E1386. Next base: position 1,753 of record NZ_LZKH01000093.1, on the reverse strand, counting down.
ACGCGATCGTCGACGCGGCGGCCCAGGCGGCCCGAGAATTCCGCAAGCTCGACCAGCAGCAGGTCGATGCGATCGTCGAGGCGATGGTGCGCGCGGGCGTGCGCGCCGCCGGGGAACTGGCGACTGTCGCGATCGAGGAGACCGGCTTCGGCGTCTTCGAGGACAAGGTCGTCAAGAACTATGTGGCCACCGAGTTCCTGCACGACTACCTGCGCGGCAAGAAATCGGTGGGAATCATCGACGAGGACGTCGAAAACAACATCGCCCATGTAGCCGAGCCGATCGGCGTCGTGCTGGGGATCACCCCGGTGACCAACCCGACCTCGACGGTGCTGTTCAAGGCGATCGTGGCCGCCAAGACCCGCAACGCCATCCTCTTCCGGCCCTCGCCGGATGCGGTGCGCTGCTGCGAACGCAGCCTGGAAATCCTCCGCCCCGCGGCCGAAGCGGCCGGAATGCCACCTGGGGCGCTGCAAGTCATTCCCGACGCCGCGCACGACGTGACGCACTACCTGTTCAAGCATCCAGGAGTCGATTTCATCTGGGTGACGGGCGGACCGAAGATCGTCGCGCTGGCGAATTCGGCCGGGAAGCCCGGCCTGTCCGTTGGTCCCGGCAACGCGCCCATCTACGTTCACAAGACGGCCGACCTGCAAGGCGCGGTCGTCGACATCCTGATCTCGAAAACCTTCGATTCCTCGGTCATTTGCCCGGCCGAGCAAACCTGCATCATCGATGACGAGATATACGACGAGGCGATTGCCGAGTTCGAGCGGATGGGCGCCCGACTGCTCACCCCGGGCGAGGCCACGGCGCTGGCAGAGTTCGCATTCGGCTGCGGCGACAAGGTCTCGCACGAGGCGCTCGGGCAGAAGGCGCCGGAGCTGGCCGCCCGAGCCGGCTTCAGTGTGTCGCCGACCGTGAAGGTGTTGCTGGCACAGCTACCTGCCGACCTGGACGAACTCGCTTCGCATCCGCTGCTGGCCGAGAAGCTGATGCCGGTGCTCGGCGTGGTGCGCGCAACCGGCGTACAGCACGCCATCGATGTGGCCGTCCTGGTCACCGAGCACGGGGGGCTGGGTCACACGTCGGCGGTGTACGCCAACGACGAGGACGTCATCGAGGCATACGCCCTGGCGGTCCGCACGGGGCGCATCCTGGTGAACGCGCCCACCGCGGTCGGAGCCCTCGGCGGGGTGTATAACAACCTGACGCCCACGTTCTCGTTGGGTTGCGGTACCTGGGGCGGGTCCAGCACGACGGAGAACGTCAACTATCGCCAACTACTGAACATCAAGACCGTCTCGCGGCGCCGCACCCCGCCGCAGTGGTTCCGTGTCCCGTCGAACACCTACTTCAACGAAGGCGCACTGGACAACTTGCGCGATCTCGACTGCGAAACCGTCGTGGTGATCACCGACGTCCCGACCGAAGAGCGCGGCGTGGTCGACCAGCTGCGCGGCAAGTTGCGCGCCCCACACGTGCAGGTGTTCAGCGAGGTGACACCGGAGCCCGACGAAAAGACCATCCGCCGCGGTGTCGCGATGCTGGCGCGGGTCGAGGAACGGCATCGTCAGCTCGTCGAGGCTCTTCTCCGGGTGTTCGTAGAACAGGCGGATCGCCTTGCCGGCGTCCAGCACCGAGCCGCCGCCGACGGCGACCAGCAGATCGGGTTGGACCCGCGCCAGCATCGCGACACCGCGGCGGATGGTCTTTTCGTCGGGCTCCGGTGTCACCTCGCTGAACACCTGCA